>NZ_JBFTPJ010000456.1:0-4570 GCF_056398445.1 Variovorax sp. 01T439_2 | reverse complement strand
GTGCTGGTGTAGTAGCCATAGGACTGGCGCAGGCCGTCCAGGTAGACGTCGGGCGTGGCGCCGCGGATGCGCACCGAGTCGGTCCGCGAATCCTGGCCATAGGCATCGGAGCGCACACCGGCCGCATAGTTGAGCGCGTCCTGAACATTGCCCGCGCCCTGGTCCACCATCTGGTCGCGCGTGACCACGGTGATCGATTGGGGCGTTTCGGCCAGCGGCGTGTCGGTCTTGGTGGCGGTGGCGGCGTTCCGGGCGCGGTAGCCGATCACCGGCGAGGTTGCGGTTTCGGCCTCGGCGCTCGCATCGACCTTCACCTCCGGCAAGGCGCCGGGCGCCGTCGCGGTCTGGGCCAGGACCTGGTGATGCACGTAGACCGCCATGCAGCCTGCCAGAACCGATGCGACCCTGCGCCCCGCCAATAACCTTGCCATTCCCGCTCCACTCCGAAACATTATTAAGAACGATTCGCATTCTATTTATAAAGCCCCATTTGTTCCGATTTCCCCGCCTCGGCAAGGGGACGTTCGGCCACCGCATGCATCCGCGGCGCAGGCGCGGCGCAAGGCAAAGCGGCTACGATCCGGCCGCACGTCGTGTGCGTTCGCGGGCCCCATGCTCCACAAGTTCCTCGCCTCTTTGTTCCCCGCGCTGCGCGGCCTGGCGCTTTGGCTGGTGGCCGCTGGCATCGCCGGGGTGCTCGCAGGCTGCGCCGGCCTGCCTCCGCGCACGCCCGAGCCGCCAACGCTCTCGATCGCCGCCTCGCCCTCCACCGCGCTCGGCCGCGCCGCGGCCAGCCTGGACACCGCCGCGCACGATGGGCTGTCGAGCATCCGGCCGCTGGTGGAGGCTTCCTTTGCGCTCGATGCACGCTTCGAGCTGATGCGGCGCGCGCAGGCCTCGCTGGACGTGCAGACCTACCAGCTCGGCAACGACAAGACCGGCCGCCTGCTGCTGCGCGAACTGCGAAATGCTGCGCGCCGCGGCGTGCGGGTGCGCCTGCTGCTCGACGACTTCTACACGACCGGCATGGACCGCCTGCTGCTCGGCCTGGCCGCGGAGCCCAATGCCGAGGTCCGGCTGTTCAACCCCTTCGTCAACGCCCGCGACCACTCGGCCACGCGCTGGCTCGAGTTCTTCGGCGATTTCCGCCGGCTCAACCACCGCATGCACAACAAGCTCTTCGTGGCCGATGGCGCCATGGCCATCGCGGGCGGGCGCAACCTGGCCGACGAATACTTCCTGCGCAGCGAGGATGCCAACTTCATCGACTTCGAGCTCCTCATGGCGGGCCCCGTGGTTCCGGAAGCCGCCCGCATCTTCGACACCTACTGGAACAGCGAGGTGGTCTACCCGCTCCAGCGGGTTGCCGGCGCCAGCGGCACGCCGGAGGCCCTGAAGTCGGAATTCGAAGCCGCCACCTCGGCGGTCCACGCCCCTGCGCCGGCCGCGCTTCAGGGCACCGACGTGATGGGCGACCCGCCGCTCGGCGTCCAGCTGGCCGACATCGGCCGCATGAAGTGGATGCGCGCCGACGCCCATGCCGCGGCCGACAGCCCCAACAAGGCGCTGGGCATCCTCGCATCGCCCGCCGAATCGCTCGCTGCGCGCTTCCATGAGATGACCGCCACGGCGCGCTCGGACGTGGTGGTGATCTCGCCCTACTTCATTCCCGGCGACGAAGGCATGGCCCGCATCCGCGAGGGCCGGGCGCGCGGCGTGCGCATCAGCGTCATCACCAATTCGCTGGCCGACAGCGACGAGCCGCTGGTCAACATCAACTACAACCGCTACCGCGTCGACATGCTGAAGCTGGGCGTGAACCTGTACGAGGTCAGCACCCAGCAGCTCAAGCGCAACCGCCAGCTGCGCAGCCTGCTCAAGAAGGCGCGCGGCCGCCTGCATGCCAAGCTCGCGCTGGTCGACCGCGAGTGGGTGCTGCTCGGCTCGATGAACCTCGACCCGCGCTCGGCGCGGCTGAACACCGAATTCGGCGTTCGCGTGCGGAGTTTCGAGCTGACCCAGGCACTTCTGTATGCCTACCAGCTGGACGACATCGAGGGCGTCTACCGCGTCGTGCTGATGCCCGACGGCGAGAACGTGCAATGGATAGGCACCGGCGACGTGGACAACGAGGTGCTGGACAGCGAGCCCGATTCGAGCCTGCTCACGCGGCTGCAGCTGCTGCTGTTCTCCTGGTTCGTGCCGACCGACCAGTTGTAGCGGACGTCTACAATAGGTAATGAGAGTTATTCTCATTAACTGTAAATAAAACGTCAACAAATTGCAATGAGATTCCGCATCCGGTCGTCACGCATCGCCTTTGCCTTGCTCCCCCTCGCTTCCATTTCCCCGCTCTCCATGGCACAAGGCACCGGCAACGGACAGCCGGACCCGGCGAGCACATCGCTGCCCGAAGTGCATGTGGTCGCCGAGCCCGAATCCGGCGGCTACAACCCCACGACCAGCAGCGGTGCCACGCGCACCAGCACGCTGCTGCGAGAGGTGCCGCAGTCGGTGCGCATCGTCTCCAGCCAGCTGATCGAGGACATGGGTGCAACGCGACTGGCCGACACGGTGGATCTTGTGAGCGGGATCACGCGCCTCAACGACTTCGGCGGCACCTGGGACAACTTCGGCATCCGCGGGTTCAGCAGTACCGACATGGGATTCCTGGTCAACGGTTTCCCCGGA
Organism: Variovorax sp. 01T439_2; assembly: GCF_056398445.1. Classification (NCBI taxonomy): domain Bacteria; kingdom Pseudomonadati; phylum Pseudomonadota; class Betaproteobacteria; order Burkholderiales; family Comamonadaceae; genus Variovorax; species Variovorax sp. 01T439_2. The sequence continues at coordinate 1,879 of NZ_JBFTPJ010000456.1, read as the reverse complement.
TCGCGCGGCTACAACCCGCCGCGCGACACCGCCACGGTCGAGCGCTTCGAATTCCTCAAGGGGCCGGCGTCGGCCATCTACGGCAGCAGCGAGCCGGGCGGCACCATCAACATCGTCACGAAGAAGCCGGAGTTCACGCGCCGCAACACGGCCGACTTCAGCATCGGCAGCCAGGGCCTGCGCCGCAGCACGCTGGACAGCACCGGCGCGCTGAGCCGGAACGTGGCCTACCGGCTGAACCTGGCGGTGGAGGAAGGCGACAGCCGAAGCGACCTGCTGAGCAACAGGCGCACCCTGGTGGCACCCGCGCTGACCTGGGTCATCGACGACAAGACAGTGCTCAACTACGAGTCCGAATTCCTGCGTTCGAAAACGCCGCTGGACCGCGGGCTGATCAATGTTCGCGGCCTGCTCGGAACCTTGCCGCGCGACCGTGTGCTCAATGAGCCCGACGACGGCAACATGACGCTCACCAGCAATACGCACCAGCTCACGCTGGACCGCCAGCTGTCGGAAAACTGGCGCGCGCGCATCGGTGCGAGCTACAAGGAAAGCACCTTCTCCGGCAACTACACCGAAGCGACTTCGCTCGCCAGCGACAACCGGACGCTCAACCGCCGCGCCACCTGGCGCCAGCTGCCGTCGCGCGACACGTCCTTCCAGGCGGAGCTGGAAGGCAAGTTCGCGACCGGCGCCCTGGCCCACACGCTGCTGGTCGGCGTGGAAGCGTCCAGGCTGTGGATGAACACCGAAATCCTCCGCTCGGGCAACTACCCGATCGACATCTACCAGCCTGTCTATGGCAAGCCCCGGCCGCCGCTCACCTCGCTCACCTCCAGCTCGGACGAGCACCAGCGCGCGAGCGCGGTTTTCCTGCAGGACCAGATCAGCCTTTCGCCGCAGTGGAAGCTGCTGGTGGGCGCCCGCTACGACCATTTCAGGCAGCGCATCGAGGACCGCGTGAACCGCAACAGCGCCCAGAAGCATGATGCTGTTTCGCCGCGCGCCGGCCTCACCTACCTGCCGAACGACTGGAGCTCCTGGTACGTCTCGGCCGGCAAGTCGTTTCGCGGCAACAGCGGCACCGACAAGAACGGCCAGGCCTTCGATCCGCAGCGTTCCACCGCGCTGGAGGCCGGCCTGAAGCTGCAGACGCCGGACCAGCGCCTGGGCGCCAACCTGGCCGTGTTCGACATCAAGAAGACCAACGTGCTGACGGCCAGCGACACGCCCGGCTTCTCCGTGGCGGCCGGCGAGGTCAAGAGCAGCGGCTTCGAGGCAGACGTCTACGGCCAGATCGACAGGAACTGGCGGGTGAGCGGAAATTTCGCCTATGTCGACGCCCGCATCTCGAAGGACGCAACGCTGGCGCCCGGCACGCGCATCGTGAACATCCCGAGGACGAGCGCCGGCCTGTTCGCCATCCGCGAGGATGCGCTGGCCGACGGCAGCCGCTATGGCGTGGGTGCCGGCATCAACTACGTGGGCAACCGTTCGGGCAACAGCGCCGACACCTACTCGCTGCCGGCCTACACCACCGTCAAGCTGGTGAGCTTCTGGCAGATCAACAAGACCGCCCGCGTGTCGATCGACGTGCACAACCTCTTCAACCGGAACTTCTACACCGCCTCGTGGGGCAACCTGTACGTGATTCCGGGCGCCAGGCGCAGCGTCGTGGCCAGCCTGAAGCTGGACCTCTGAAGCCCTCGCGACCAAAAACCGAGCGCAGTTACAGCCCGGCGGGCCGCCCCGGCCTTGAAAGTCCGCCGATTGCCCTTATGATTAGCACTCGCTGCTGACGAGTGCTAACAAGGCCTCGCTTCCAGTCGATGGGCCGCCGGCCTTTTCCGCCGGCGCCCGACCACAACCCCGTTTCTTA
>NZ_JBFTPJ010000455.1:0-4573 GCF_056398445.1 Variovorax sp. 01T439_2 | reverse complement strand
ACTATGCGCGGCAGTTCGGCGCCATCACCATGGACGCACGCGACTTCGAGCGCCTGACGGGCGAACGCAACGTGAGCGACGTGTCACTGTGGCTCGCGCCCGGCACATCCGAGGGCGCGGTGCAGGCCGCGGTGCGCGAGCTGGCGGCACGCGGCGATGGCTCCGAGTCGACTGCGACGAACGTCGAGATCTCGTCGGTCGGACAGATCCGCGCCACCTCGCTGCGCATCTTCGACCGCAGCTTTGCGGTGACCTACTGGCTGCAGGCCGTGGCCATTGCCATCGGCCTGTTCGGCATTGCCGCGAGCTTCAGCGCGCAGGTGCTGGCGCGGCGCAAGGAGTTCGGGCTGCTCGCGCACCTGGGCTTCACGCGACGGCAGGTGCTGGCGGTGGTGGCCGGCGAAGGCGCGGCGTGGACCGCGATCGGCGCCGTGGCGGGGCTCCTGCTCGGGCTCGCGGTGTCGGTGGTGCTGGTGAAGGTGGTCAATCCGCAGAGCTTTCACTGGACGATGGATCTGCTGGTGCCCTGGGGACGGCTGCTGGTGCTCTGCGCGGCCGTGGTTGCTGCGGGGACGGTGACTGCGTGGCTGGCGGGGCGGGCTGCTGCGGGGAGGGATGTTGTTTTGGCTGTGAAGGAGGATTGGTAGGTTCTTGGGGTTCCGGGGCCGGGTCTCGCCCCGGCGGGCGACTCACTTTCTTTTGCTTCGCCAAAAGAAAGTAAGCAAAGAAAAGGCGACCCTACTGTCTGCGTCCCTCCGCTTCGCTRCGGGCAACCTGCGGTGCTCGATTMCGGCGGGGGTCCGCAGAACTCGCTTCGCTCAAACAGCTGCGGCCCTGATCCCGCCTCCATCTGCGCTCCTCGGCGCATACAGAAGGGGTGGGAGCGGGYGGCCYTCGCTTCGCTCGGCCCCAATACCAACAGCCAATACCAGCAGCCAATCCCAACCACTGCGGCGCGCAGCGCCGCAGTGGCTTGGTGGCCGAGCGAAGCAAAGGCCCGTGTGGTTTCCAAGCCCCTCTGTGTGCGCCGAGGAGCGCAGCGTTTCGCGGATCAGGGCTCGCAGCTGTTTGAGCGAAGCGAGTTCTGCGAGACCCCGCGAAACCCGAGCACCGCAGGTTGCCCGTAGCGAAGCGGAGGGTCGCAGACAGTGGGGTCGCCTTTTCTTTGCTTACTTTCTTTTGGCGAAGCAAAAGAAAGTGAGTCCGCCGCCGGGCGGACATCCCGGCTCCGGAAAACAAACAAACAAAGGAGCCCGTCAATGACAGAAGCTCCAAACCCCAGCATGCCCCCAGAAGACGACCGCACCCGCGTCATGTCCAGGCCCGCGCAGCAACCCGCAGACAGCGAAACCGACACCTCCGCCACCGTCATCACATCCGGCTCCACAAGCCTCTCCAACGCGCCACCAGCAGCAGTCGCCGCTGCAGCAGAAACCAGCGAAGCCGGCCTCCTCCCCGTAGGCAGCCGCCTCGCCGAATTCGAGATCACGCGGGTCGTCGGCCAGGGCGGCTTCGGCGTGGTCTACGAAGCCTGGGACCACACGCTGGAACGCGTCGTCGCCATCAAGGAATACCTGCCCACATCGCTGTCCACAAGGCAGCACGACGGCACGGTGGTCCCGCTGTCCGAGCGCCACCGCGAAACCTTCGACCTCGGCATGCGCAGCTTCATCAACGAAGCCCGCCTGCTCGCGCAGTTCGACCATCCCTCGCTGCTGAAGGTCTACCGCTTCTGGCAGGAGCGCGGCACCACCTACATGGTGATGCCGTTCTACCGCGGCGACACGCTGCGCCAGGCGCTGGTCTCCATTCCCGCGGGCGTGGACGAGGCCTGGCTGATCCGCATCATGGACGGCGTGACGCAGGCGCTGGCGGTGATGCACGGCGCCAACTGCTACCACCGCGACATCGCGCCCGACAACATCATCCTGCTCGAAGGCTCCGGCCGGCCGGTGGTGCTCGACTTCGGCGCCGCGCGCCGCGTGATCACCGACAAGACGCAGGCGATCACCGTCATCCTCAAGCCCGGCTACGCGCCCATCGAGCAGTACGCCGAAATGCCCGACATGTCGCAGGGCGCGTGGACCGACGTCTATGCGCTCGCGGCGGTGATGCATGTGGCCGTGTGCGGGCGCGCGCCGCCGCCCTCGGTGGCGCGGCTCCTGTCCGACAGCTACGTGCCGCTTGCGGGCAACGACATCCTGCGCCAGCGCTACAGCCTGCGCCTCTTGCAGGCGATCGACGCGGGCCTGGGCGTGCGGCCCGAATCGCGGCCGCAGTCGATGGCCGAGTTCCGCGCCGCGCTCGACCTGGAGGTGGGCCACAGCATCGCGCCGCCGCCGCGCACCACGCCCGGCGGCCCGGGCGCGCGGAACAACACCGGCAACGCCGACCTGCCGACGACGATCGGACGCGGCAAGGCACCACCCGCGCCGGCACCCGCTCCGGGCGTGGGCGAAAAGAACAGCGGCAAGACCGTGGCCGCGATCGCTTCGGTGGCGGTGCTGGCCGCCGTGGCCGGCGGCGGCTGGTGGTGGTACCAGGGCCGCACCACCGCGGCCGCGGAAGGGGACAACAACGGCGGCAAGCAGGTCGCCGTAGTCGCAGCACCACCACCGTCGCCCGAACCGCGCGTGGTCCAGGCACCGCCACCACCGCCGCCACCTCCGGCGCCCCGCACGCCGCTCGAATCGCTGCAGTCGCTCGCGGCGGGCGCGGCGCCGGGCTTCGACGTGACGGCTGCGCCCAGGAAGGCCGAGGTGTCGATCGGCAAGGACAAGCTCGCCTTCGAGGTCCGCAGCAAGCGCGAGGGTTTCGTCTACGTGTTCCTGCTGTCCAGCGGCGGCGAGATGTTCCTGCTGTTCCCGAACCTGCTCGACAAGTACAACAAGATCACCGCAGGCAGCCCGCTCTCGCTACCGCGCGCCTCCTGGCCGATGGATGCGGGTGGTCCGGCCGGCACCAACCAGTTCGCGGTGCTCGTGAGCGAGCACGAGCGCGACTTCGGCGGTTCGGGCGTGCAGAACGAYGGCGTGTTTCCGCAATTTCCGCTGCCCGTGCTGGCGGCGCTCGAAGCCAGCCGCGGCACGGGTCCGTCGCCTTTGCTGGGCAAGCCGGTCTGCGCGCCCAACACCCCTTGCAACGACGTCTACGGCGTCGCGAATTTCAAAATCGTCGAGAAGTAATCGTCTGCAGAGCGTTGGCCCGATGGGCCGCTCTTTCCGGACAAGGAGGCTTTCATGAACACGACACCGTCGCCGGTTCTTTTCATTTCCGCCCTGCGCTGGGCGGCCACCGCAGCAGCCATGCTTGCGGCGGGCTGCGCCAACCCGCCGCCGACGGCGAGCGCCGGCGCTTCGGACACGGCGGCCAGCGCGGCGGCCGCCGGCTCGACAACGACGACGCCCCCACCGCCGCGCCCCGCCGGCTCGAGCACGGCCGGCCAGGCGCGCACCTTCTCGACCCAGCTGGCCACCTACACCTCGGTCAGCTTCGATGCCGTGCCCGGATGGGCGCGCGACGACTTCTCCGAAAGCTGGCCCGCCTTCCTCGGCAGCTGCAAGGTGCTCACCGGCCGCGGCGCCGAGTGGAAGGACGTGTGTGCGCGCGCCCTCCGGGTCGACAGCAAGAACAACAGCGCGATCCGCGCCTTCTTCGAGCAGGAGTTCTCGGCCTACCAGATCCGCGACGACGACCGCAAGCCCRATGGCGTGGTCACCGGCTACTTCGAGCCCGAGATCCCGGGCAGCCGGCAGTACGCGGCGCCGTTCATCTACCCGGTCTATGGCCAGCCCGAGGACATGCTGTTTGCCGATGCGCGCAAGCTGCCGGCCGGCAGCGGCACGGTGGCGGCAAAGGTCGAGGGCCGCAACGTGGTGGTGCAGACCGGCCTCAGCACGCGCGACATGGGCGCGCCGGGGCTCTATGCGCTCGACCTCTCGGCCATCACGCGCGACACGCTCGACCGCAAGGTGCGCCTGCGCATCGAGGGCAAGCAACTGCTGCCCTACTACACGCGCGAAGAGATCGAGACCAAGGGCGCGCCCAATGCGAAGGTGCTGGCCTTCGTGAGCAGCGCCACCGCGCTCTACGAAATGCAGATCCAGGGTTCGGGCCGCATCAAGCTGGCCAACGGCGACATCATCCGCGTGGCCTATGCCGAGCAGAACGGCCAGCCTTTCCGCCCCACGCTGGCGCAGGCGGCCAACGGCAAGCCGCGCAGCCCGGTCAAGGTGCGCGGCTCGTCGATCGAACTGCAGCTCGACGACGGCGACGAAGACGACGACGTCGGCGGCCCCGCGACCGGCACCATCCGCACGCGCGGCTTCACGCTTGCGCAGCCCACGGCCAGCGGCGCGGTGCTGGTGCCGGGGCGGCGCACGGCCGGGCCGGTGGTCGGCTCGGGCATCAAGGACCCGAGCTACGTGTTCTTCAAGGAGTCGCCGTCGCCTTCGGGCGGGCCGGTGGGCGCCTTCGGCGTGCCGCTGTCGGCGGGCCGCTCGATCGCGGTGGACCCGCGCAGCACGCCGCTGGGCTACCCGGTGTTCGTGCGCTGGGCTACCCGGTGTTCGTG
>NZ_JBFTPJ010000454.1:0-4583 GCF_056398445.1 Variovorax sp. 01T439_2 | reverse complement strand
CTGTCGCGCCAGGCCAAGCAGCCCATGACGCACGTGCCCTACAAGGGCTCGGGTCCGGCCATCAACGACCTGATCGCGGGCAACGTCGACATGTTCATCACCACGCCGCCCTCGGTCATCGGCCATTTCGCGGGTGGGCGCATCAAGGCGCTCGCCTACACGGGCAGCAAGCGCCATCCGTCGATGCCCGATGTGCCGACCTCGGCCGAGGCGGGTCTGCCGGGCTACGAGGTGGAATCGTGGTTCGCGGTGTTCGCACCGGCCAGGACGCCGCCCGACGTTGTCAACAAGCTCAGCGCCGAGATCAGGAAGATCGTCGAGAGCGAGCCGTTCCGCAAGAAGGTGGACGAGCAGGGCGCCTTCGCCACCTACATGGACCCGGCGGCCCTGGGCAAGTTCGTCGACCAGGAACTGGCAGCCTGGGCGAAGGTGATCAAGGCGGCGGACATCAAGCCGGACTGAGCCGGCCGATGCCTCCTGCGGTACTCAGGGCTTGACGCCGAGCATCGACAGGATGATTGCCGCGAGGGTCAGCGTCACCGGCAGCCGGTGCGTGGCGATGGCGTGGGCCTGCGCCACCGACAGCCTGGTTTGCTGAAGGAGGTTCTTTTCGGAATGAAGGGCTGTGGACATGGCATCTGCTCCTGAATGAACGCGAACGATCTGTTCGCATGGCCTTGAAGATAGACCTCTGCAGGGGCAGCGGCACGGGGCTTCCGAAGACACCGCGTTTCCGTTTTTGCAACGATCAGCCCGCGATGAGCTTCTGCACCAGCTCCGCCGTGGTCGCCGCCGCGTACTTGCGCATCAGCCGCGCGCGGTGCAGTTCCACCGTGCGGTGGCTGATGCCGAGCGCCTTGCCGATCTCCTTGGACGTGAGCCCGCGCATCACCTGCGCGGCCACCTCCCGCTCGCGCGGCGTGAGCTCGGCCTTCACGGCGCGGCGCGAGCCCAGGTCCTCGAAGGTCCAGATGCCGGCCTCGTGCGGCGCGGCGCGGTTCATGGCGTGGCCGGTGACATGGCACCAGAAGGTCTCGCCGGCAATGGCGCCGTGCAGGCCGCCCAGGCGCTTCATCATGCGGTTGTCGGCGTAGCGGCCGCTGGCGTTCAGGAACGGTTCCATGCGCTTGCCGATGCGCTCGAACTCGGCCACGCTCGGGTACAGGATGCTGAATGAATGCCCGACCAAGGCACTGGGCGTTGCACCGAAAATCTCGCACACCCGCTCGTTGCAGGCCACGATGGTGCGGTTGCTCGACACCACCATGCCGACGGGTGCCTGTTCAAAAGCCAGCCGGTAATCGATCTCGGGCATCGGGGGTCACCATTACGAAATACTACGTATGCGACTACGTAGTATCGTTCAAGGCTCTTCAAAGCTTTCGCCAACTCTCCACCATCCATCAAGGAGCCCGAGTGAACAAGATTTATCCCTCCGCAGACGCGGCACTCAAGGGGGTCGTGGCCGACGGGCAGACGCTCGCGGTCGGCGGCTTCGGCCTGTGCGGCATTCCCGAGGCGCTGATCGACGCGCTGCGCGACTCCGGCGCCAAGGATCTCACCTGCATCTCCAACAACGCGGGCGTCGACGGCTTCGGCCTCGGCAAGCTGCTCGAGACGCGCCAGATCAAGAAGATGATCGCGTCCTACGTGGGCGAGAACAAGGAGTTCGAGCGCCAGTACCTCGCGGGCGAACTGCAGCTCGAATTCACGCCCCAGGGCACGCTGGCCGAGAAGCTGCGCGCGGGCGGCGCGGGCATTCCGGCCTTCTTCACCAAGACCGGCGTCGGCACGCAAGTGGCCGAGGGCAAGGAACTGCGCGAGTTCGACGGCGAAACCTACGTGATGGAGCGCTCGCTGGTGCCCGACGTGGCGCTGGTCAAGGCCGACGTGGCCGACAAGTCGGGCAACCTGCGCTTCCGCCTCACGGCGCGCAACTTCAACCCGGCCGCCGCCATGGCCGGCAAGATCTGCATCGTCGAGGTCGAGAAGATCGTCGAGGTGGGCGAGCTGGCCCCTGACGACATTCACCTGCCGGGCATCTACGTGCACCGCATCGTGCTCAACGCCAAGCCCGAGAAGCGCATCGAGAAGCGCACCGTGAGTGCAGCCGCGCCGGCCGATGCGGCCGCCRCCAAGGTCGAAGCGCAGGCCGCCATCGCGCAGGCCGCCGCCGGCAGCGAAGTGCCCGCCCCCGTCAAGAACAACAAAGGAGCCTGAGATGCCCTGGACCCAAGACCAAATGGCCGCGCGTGCGGCGCAAGAACTCGAAGACGGCTTCTACGTGAACCTGGGCATCGGCATTCCCACGCTGGTGGCCAACTTCGTCGGCGACAAGGAAGTGTGGCTGCAAAGCGAGAACGGCATGCTCGGCATCGGCCCGTTCCCGACCGAAGACCAGGTCGACGCCGACCTGATCAACGCCGGCAAGCAGACCGTGACCACCATCCCCGGCTCGGCCATCTTCGGCAGCCATGACAGCTTCGCGATGATCCGCGGCGGCAAGATCAACCTGTCGATCCTCGGCGCCATGCAGATCAGCGTGAAGGGCGACCTCGCCAACTGGATGATCCCCGGCAARMTGGTCAAGGGCATGGGCGGCGCSATGGACCTGGTGGCCGGCGTGAAGCGCGTGATCGTGCTGATGGAGCACGTCGCGAAGAAGAAGGACGGCACCGAGGACCTGAAGATCCTCGAGAAGTGCACGCTGCCGCTGACCGGCGTGGGCGTGGTCGACCGCATCATCACCGACCTGGCCGTGATGGACGTGGTGCCCGAAGGCCTCAAGGTGGTCGAGCTCGCGCCGGGCGTGAGCTTCGACGCGCTGCAGGCCAAGACCGGCGCCAAGCTGATCCAGTAAGGCGCCGACGCAACGACGACGAAGGGCAGGGCCGCGAGAGCGGGCCCTGCCTTTTTGCTTTGGACGTTCTGGAGAGATGAAATGAATGCGAGCGAAATCCTGAGCGGCATCTGGCAGCAGGCGGGCCTGCCGCCCGAGGCCTTGCAGCATGTGCGGCTCACGGGCGAAGACCCGGTGCTGCCGTCGTCCTTCGCGGTGGGCGCGGCTGCGCAGAGCACCATCGCGGCGGCGGCGCTCGCAGCCTGCGAACTCGGGCATCTGCGCGGCGCCGGGCGCCAGCAGGTGGCCGTCGACATGCGTCATGCGGCGCTCGACTGCACCGGCTGGTTCAGCCTCGACGGGCGCGTGCCCGATCCGTGGGACAGCTTCTCCGGGCTGTACCGCTGCGCCGACGGCTGGGTGCGCATCCACGCGAACTTCGCGCATCACCGGGAGGGCGCGCTGCGGCTGATGAAGCTGGACCCGGCCGCCGCCACGCGTGCCGATGCGGAGGCGGTGATGGCCACCTGGCGCGCGCTCGATTTCGAAGACGCGGCCGCGGCACAAGGCCTGGTGGCGACTGCACTGCGCCGCTTCGACGAATGGGATGCCACGCCGCAAGGCCAGGCGATCGCAGCGCAGCCGCTCTTCACCATCGAACGCATCGGCGACACGCCGCCGCGCGCGCTGCCGCCGCTGCGCGAAGACCAGCGGCCGCTCACCGGCGTGCGCGCGCTCGACCTGACGCGCATCCTCGCGGGCCCTGTGGGAGGCCGCGCGCTGGCGGCCTATGGCGCCGACGTGATGCTCGTCAATTCGCCGCACCTGCCGAACATCGAATCCATCGCCGAAACCAGCCGCGGCAAGCTGTCGGCGCATGTGGACCTGCGCACCGAGGCGGCCCGCGCCACGCTGCGGCAGCTCGCCGGCGAGGCCCATGTCTTCGTGCAGGGCTACCGCCCCGGCGGCATCGCGGCGCTGGGCTTCGGGCCGGCGGAACTCGCGCGGCTCGCGCCCGGCATCGTGTGCGTGTCGCTCACGGCCTATGGCACGCAGGGCCCGTGGGCGCAGCGCCGCGGATTCGATTCGCTGGTGCAGACCGCCATGGGCTTCAACCATGCCGAAGGCGAAGCAGCCGGCGACGGCAAGCCCAGGCCGCTGCCGATGCAGATCCTCGACGAGGCCACGGGCTACCTGATCGCGTTCGGCGCCGCCGCGGCGCTCTGGCGGCAGCAGCAGGAGGGCGGCAGCTGGCATGTGCAGGTGTCGCTGGCGCAGACCGGCCGATGGCTGCGCGGGCTCGGGCGCGTGCCCGGCGGGCTGTCGATCACCAGGCCCGACCTGAAGCCCTATCTGGAGACCTCGGCCTCGGGCTTCGGCGAGCTGGCCGCGCTGCGCCACAGCGCGCAGCTGTCGCGCACGCCGGCCGCATGGCCGCGCCCCTCGATGCCGCCGGGCAGCCATGCGCCGGCCTGGCCCGGCGGCCCCGGGCAGTGAGAAACTTGGCGCATGCAGACGACGAACAGATACGAAGGAAGGCCGTTGCTGCGGCTGGTGGATTGCCTGGTGCTGGACGCCATCGACCAGCTCGACGACGCCAAGCGCGCCAAGCTCGAGGCGCTGGAGCCCACGCTCGCCCAGACCTTCAGTGCGAGCGGCACCTGGCAGGAGATGGTCGGCACCCAGATGGGCTTTGCCGACGACGTGCAGGACCAGATCCGGCAGTTCTGGCGCAGCTATCTCG
>NZ_JBFTPJ010000453.1:0-4596 GCF_056398445.1 Variovorax sp. 01T439_2 | reverse complement strand
GGGTCAGGGTCCAAGCTGTGGAGCGCACCCGCAGGGCTCGGCCTTGCGATGCCAGCTGCAGATGCTCAGCGCGCGCCAGAACTGGCGGCGGCGCTCAGGGCCTCGACCTGTTCCCGGTAGTTCTTCTCGATGCGCTGCAGGCGCTTCTCGCGCGCGGCGTCGTTGACCCAGGCGGCGGCCATGGCGCTTTGCTTGCCGAGCTGGTATTCGAGCATGGCCTCGGCCAGCAGCGCGCTGTCGTCGGCGGGGGCATAGCCGTAGGCCGCGCGCAGGGTCTTCAGCACCTCGCGCTCGGCATCGGCGCCGGGGCCTTTGCCCTGGCCGTAGCCCACCAGGAAGGCCTGCAGCCGGGCCTGGAACTCGGGCGGATAGCTGCGCCGCACCACCATCTGCGCACCGGGCGGCGGCTCGGACTCCCACACGATGTGCAGCCGCGCGGCCTCCACCGGGAACTGCTCCCTGAAGCGCTCGAAGTCGGTGGTGTTGTTGGTGGCCACGTCGGCATCGCCGTTGGCCACGGCCAGCGCGGTGGCCTGGTGGGTGCCGACGATCTCGCCGCGAAAGCGCGTTTCCATCGCGATCCCGCGCGGCAGGAACAGCTGGCTCTGCGGAATGAGGAAGCCGGTCACGGAGCGGCTGTCGCCGCGCGCCAGCCGCCAGCGCTCGGGCTCGGCGAGCACGGCCTCCAGCGTGCTGGGCAGGCCGGCCTTGCGCGTCAGCAGCACGGCGCGGTGGGTCGGCATGCCGGGCCGGCGCGCGATCTGCGCCACCACCTTCATGCGCCGCTGCATCACGGCGTCGAGCGCCATCTTGGCCGAGAGAAAGGCCATGTCGATCTCGTCGCGCTTGATGGCGCGGTCGAGTTCCTCGTACGACGCCACCGAGTAGGCGCTCACGGGCACGCCCATGGCCTGGCTCAGGCCGGCCAGGAGCGGCGTCCACAGGGCGCGCGATTCGACCGCGCCGCCCAGCGGCAGCACGCCGAAGCGGATCGACTTGACCGGCGCAGCAGCCGCCTTGTCCGCCGTGGCGGCACCGCCCTGCGCCAGGCAGGCCGCGGCAACGGCCAAGAGCGCGAGCGCCGCGGCAATCGAACGCAGGAGGCGCAGCATGGACATGGACATGGGCAGGGCCCGCGTCAGGGAGACAGGTCGCGCAGCACGGCGGTCTGTTCCGCGTACCCGCTCTCGATGCGCGAGAGCCGCGCCTGCCGCGCCGCATCGTTGACCCACTGCGCGCCCATGGCGTTCTGCCTGGCCAGCTGGTAGGCCAGCTTGGCGGCAGGCTGCAGCGAGCTGTTGTCCGCCGCCACGAAGCCGGCCAGGTCATGCAGCGACTTGAGCACCACGCGCTCCGCATCGCCCTTGGGCCCCTTCGCGCGGCCGTAGCCGACCAGGAAGGCCTGCACGCGGCTGCGCAGCTCGGGCGGATATTCGCGCCGCACCACGATCTGCGCGTGCGGAATGAGCTCCGACTCCCACAGCACCTGCAGCCGCKCGGCCTCGGCCGGAAAGCGCTGCCTGAAGCGCTCGAAGTCGGCGGTGTTGTTGGTGGCCACGTCGGCTTCGTTGTTGGCCACGGCCAGCGCGGTGGTCTGGTGGGTGCCGACGATCTCGCTCAGGAAGCGCGTCTCCATCGCGATGTGGTTGGGCAGGAACAGCTGCAGCTGCGGCACGATGAAGCCCGACACCGACTGCCGCTCGCCGCGCGCGAGGCGCCAGCGCTCCGGCTCCGCGAGCAGGCTCTTCATGCTGTTGAACGGCGGCGCCTTGCGCGCCAGCAGCAGCGCCCGGTAGCCGGGCAGCCCGTCGTGCCGCACCACCTGGGCCACCACCTTCATGCGCCGCTGCGTGACGGCGTCCAGCGCCATCTTGCCGGACAGGAAGGCCATGTCGACCTCGTCGCGCCGGATCGCCTGGTCGAGCGCTTCGTACGAGTTGACCGACAGCACGCTCACGGGCCTGGCGATGGCGCGGCTCAATTCGGCCAGCAGCGGGTCCCAGTCGCTGCGCGACTCGAAGGCGCCGCCCAGCGGCAGGATGCCGAAGCGAACCGGTGCATCGGGCTGCAGCGCAGGCTGCGCAAGGGCGATTTGTGGCAGGCCGGCAAGCAATGCGAGCATGGCGGCCGCTGCGCCGCGGCGCGCCACGCCCACCATGGCGGCGGCGCGCCCGAACCTCGGGCAGCGAGAGGCGCGAACGGCGTCGGAAGCGCCGGAAGCCTTCCGGGCGCGGCATGGGGAGGCCTGCATTTTTGGAACACGAAGACATGGGGCCGCTGCGGACCAGCGGGTCTAACATGGGCAACGCGACGCAATTAGATACCAAATACAAGTTAATTTCGTGATGTTTTTCCCATCTTTCGCTCGCATGGCCGCCCCTCTAAGCTCGACATTCATGCGCCAAATCCCCCCATGAACTGGAACTTCCGCGTCCTCCGGGGGCTTGCGCGCCTCACCTTCGCGCAGCAGCTGATCCTGCTGGCGCTGGTTCCGGCCACCGCGGCCACGCTGGCGGCCATTGCCGTCCTGACGCGCCAGCACCTGGACAACCTGACCGCGCTGATGCGCGCCAATGCGCAGACGGTGGCCATGCAGGTGGCCACCGCGGCGCAGACGCCGCTGCTGCGCATGGACCGCCGCATGCTGCAGCGCACCGCCCAGTCGGGCACCTACCAGCCGCACGTGCAGCAGGTGCAGATCTGGTCGGAGGACGGCGAGATCGTCGCCAACTCCGAGACCGTCGACCGCGCGCGCGGCGATGGCCTGCAGGTGGTGGTGCCGATCGTCAGCGACGAGGGCCGCCAGAGCGGCAAGGTGATGGTGGAGATGAGCCTGGACGCGGTGCAGGACGCGCGCCGCTCGGTGTGGCTCAACGTGGTGCTGGTGCTGGCGATCAGCCTGGTGGGCGTGGGCCTGGCGGGCTGGTGGGCGGCGCGGCGCATCAGCGAGCCGATCCGCGCACTCGGCAGGGCCGTGGACCGGCTGGGCGCGGGCGAGGCCGCGAGCGTGGCCATCGAAGGCACCTCCGAGATCCGGCACCTGCAGCACGGCTTCAACCAGGCGGCGCGCGCGCTGGCCGAGAGCCACCGCCTGCTGCAAAGCCGCATCAGCGAGGCCACCGCCGAACTCGCGCGCAAGAACCAGCAGCTCGAAGTGGCAAGCCAGGCCAAGACGCGCCTGCTGGCCGCGGCCAGCCACGACCTGCGCCAGCCGCTGCATGCGCTCACGCTCTTTTCCGACGGGCTGGCCAACGGCGAGACCGATCCGCTGCGCCTGCAGCGCATCGGCCACATCCGCGAATGCGTCGATTCGCTCGACCGGCTGTTCTCCGAGCTGCTCAATCTCTCGCAGCTCGATGCCGGCGTGCTGCAGCCGCAGTGGGCCGACTTTCCGCTGGACCGGCTGTTTGACGAGATCAGCCGCAACTTCCGCCCGGTGGCCGAGCAGCAGGGCCTGCGGCTGGTGGCGCGCAAGACCGAGCTGTGGGTGCGCTGCGACTACGTGATGCTCTCGCGCATCCTCAACAACCTGGTGTCGAACTCGCTGCGCCACACGCTCGAGGGCGGCGTACTGATCGGCGCGCGGCGGCGCGGCAAGGGGGTTCGCATCGATGTGGTCGATACCGGCGTGGGCATCGCGCCGCAGCACCAGGCGCGCGTGTTCGAGGAGTTCTACCAGGTGGAGACCACGGGCCGCCAGGCACCGCGCGGCGCGCGCGGCATGGGCCTCGGGCTGGCCACGGTGCAGCGGCTGGCGGAGCTGCTCAACACGCGCGTCGACCTCACGTCCAGGCCGCACAAGGGCACCTGCGTGCGCGTGCTGGTGCGCTCGGCGCCGGCCGCGCTGCCGCCGCCGGCCGCCGCACCCGCCGCCGGCGGCGCCGAAGAAGAAGCGAGCCTGGAAAACCTGCGCATCCTGGTGATCGACGACGAGCGCACCATCCTCGAAGGCCTGACGGTGGTGCTCACCCACTGGGGCGCCGAAGTGCTGGCCGCRCAGACGCGCGCCGAAGCGCTGGCGCTGGCCGACACCTGGGCGCAGCCGCCCGACGTGGTGGTGAGCGACCTGCTGCTGCAGGGCGGCGACAACGGCCTGGACGTGATCGCCGCGCTGGAGCGCCATCCGCGCGGCATCGGCCCGGGCACGGCGCGGCTGCTGGTCACGGGCGAGACCAAGCCCGACCGCTTGCGCGAAGTGGCGAGCGCCGGCATCGCGGTGCTCTACAAGCCGGTGTCGCCGCGCGTGCTGCGCCAGGCGATCCAGACGCAGCGCGCGGCGGCGCTGTCCAACGCCGACACCTGACCAGGGTAGTGCGTCGGACATAGGCCAAGCGGCTGCCGGCGCTGTGATCTTCCTCACAGCCGCGCGGGGCTGCGGGCGCCGACATAAGCCCTCTGCCTTATCGCGCGGAGCAGGCGGCTTCCGTACATTGGGTGCTGCACTTGCTGCAGCCGCAGCCCATGTTTGTCGCCGTGAACCCTCTCATCTCGCTCCTCCGGAAMCGGCGACGCCAAGGCGCCTGCGCCGTGCTGGCTCTTGCTTGCATGGCGCAGCCCGCCGCCAGCGCCTCGGCAGCCGAGCTCACGGTGCTGGTG
>NZ_JBFTPJ010000452.1:0-4601 GCF_056398445.1 Variovorax sp. 01T439_2 | reverse complement strand
CCTGCTCGGCGCGAAAGCCCAGCGTGGTGGGCTGGCCCGGCACGTGGCGCGGGATCTGCACGCGGGCATCGCCGAGCCGCAGCAGCGTGCCGTTCGCATCGGCCTGCGCGGCATCGATCTTGAAGAAATTCATGCGCGGCGTGCCGATGAAGCCGGCCACGAACAGGTTGGCGGGCGAGCGGTACAGCGCGAGCGGCGAGCCCACCTGCTCGATGCGGCCCTTGCGCAGCACCACGATCTGGTCGGCCAGCGTCATGGCCTCGGTCTGGTCGTGGGTCACGTAGACGGCGGTGGCCTTCAGCGTGCGCTGCATGCGCGCGATCTCCAGGCGCAGCTTCACGCGCAGCTCGAGGTCGAGGTTCGACAGCGGCTCGTCGTAGAGGAACACCTCGGGCTTGCGGATCATCGCGCGGCCCATCGCCACGCGCTGGCGCTGGCCACCCGAGAGCTGGCGCGGATAGCGCTCCAAGAGCGGCGTGAGCTCGAGCTTGTGCGCGATCTCGTCCACGCTGCGCTCCTGCTCGGCGGCCGTGGCCTTGGCCATGCGCAGGGGAAAGGCGAGGTTCTGCCGCACCGTCTTGTGCGGATAGAGCGCGTAGTTCTGGAACACCAGCGCGCAGCCGCGCTCGGCAGGCGGCACATCGTTCACCACGCGGCCGCCGACCAGCACCTGGCCGCCGCTCGGCGTCTCCAGCCCCGCGATCATGCGCAGCAAGGTCGACTTGCCGCASCCCGAWGGCCCGAGCAGCACCGTGACCTGGCCGTCGGGCATGGTGAGATCGATGCCGGGGATCACCTCGACATCGCCGAAGCGCTTGCTGATGGATTGGAGTTGGATCTCTGCCATGGTGGTGGGTTGCTGCTGATAAGGAAGGGAAGGGTCTTCAGGCCGGCGGCGTGGCGCCGGACCTGGCGACCCCCCGCTGGATGTTCGATTCGGTGAGGCCGAGCAGCTCTTCCATGGCCTTGCGCGCCGCGGCCGGCTTGCGGGCCCAGATCTGGTCGAGCACGGCGCGGTGCATCGGCAGGCTCTTGCGCGGCGCGCCCGGCTGGCGCGTCGACAGCTCGAAGGACATGCGCAGCGCCGCTTCGATGGTGGCGCCGAAGGCCACCAGGAACGGATTGCCGGTGGCGCTGAGGATCGCCTGGTGAAAGCTCAGGTCCGGCCCGGCATAGGCCACCGGGTCCATGCCGGCGGCGTCCATCAGGCGGTAGGCGCGCTCGATCGCGGCAATGGCCGCGTCGGGCGCCGAAGCGGCCGCGATCTCGCAGGCGGCCGGCTCGACGATGCGCCGCAGCTGCATCAGGTGCTGCGCCATCTGCGCGCGGTCGTGGCCCGACCAGGTCCAGCGCAGCACGTCCTCGTCGAGCATGTTCCATTGCATGCGCGGCAGCACCCGCGTGCCGGCCTTCTGGCGCGACGCGAGCAGGCCCTTGGCCTTCAGCCGCGTGAGCGCCTCGCGCACGGAGGTGCGGGCCACGCCCAGTTGCTCGGCCAGTTCGACCTCGGTCGGCAGCGTCGATTCGTCATCCCATTCGCCGCCGATCACGCGCCGCGCGAGTGCCTCCGTCACGGCCAGCGGACCGCGCCGCGCGGGCGTGTCCGTGGCGGCGGGTTTCTTCGGCGTTTTGGTTTTATGGTCTGACATATTTATCGATGGAATGAGCTTATATGGATGAGTGGCGCAGGGAATTCCGGGTTTTCCATGATCTTTGGAATCTTATTTGTCTGTCATATTCGCTTCCACGAGCAAGTTGAACATGCCGGCCGCCCTCGTTGCGCCGCGTGATTCTGATCGAAAGAGAGACAAGCATGAGCCTCCTGCAATCCCCCGCCGTCGACACGCAGCGCCGCCGGTTGATCAAGGCCGCGGCCGCCACGGCGGTGGCCGGCGCCGGCAGCGCGCTGGCCTTTCCCGCCATCGCTCAGGCCAAGCCCTTTGCCGGCCTCAAGCTGCGCGGCGCGGCGTACCAGCACGGCTTCTTCAACATCCTGCGCAAGTACATCCCGGAGTTCGAGCAGCAGACCGGCATGACGGTCGACCTCCAGCTGTCGGCTTTCCCGGTCTACAACCAGCAGGCCGACCTGGAGCTGTCCTCGGGCGGCAGCGCCTGGGATTTCTGCAACGTCACCTTCATCCTGGCCGCGCGCTGGGTCGCGGCCGGCCTGCTCGCCAACCTGAGCGACTTCGCGGCCGACCGCAAGCTCACGCCCGCCAGCTGGAACCCGGACGACTTCGTCAAGGGCGCGCAGCTGCCCTACCTCGACAAGGCCGGCAAGGCCTACGGCTTCGCATGGGAGGGCGGCGCGATGCTCATGGGCATGAGCCGCACCGACCTGATGAAGAAGCGCGGGGTCGAGGCGCCGCAGACCTTCGACGAACTGATGAAGGTCTGCGAGGCGGTGCACGGCCAGGACGGTGTCACGGGCTTCGTGAGCTCCAACCTGCACCACTGGTTCCTGCCGCCGTACATCCACGGCTTCGGCGGCGACCTGTTCGCCAATCCGCCGGCCGACATCAAGCCCACGCTCGACTCGGCTGCGGCAGTGCAGGCGGCGGGCTTCTATTCGACGCTGCTGTCCAAGTACAGCCCGCAGGGCGTGCTCGGCTACACCGAGGACCAGGCGCGCGCCGCGCTGATCGGCGGCCGCTCGAACATCTTCATCCATTCGAGTTCCTGGGTCACGGCAATGCTGAGCTCGCCGGAGAGCAAGGTGAAGGACACCGCGCGCGTGGTGCGCATGCCGGCCGGGCCGAAGGGCGACTTTCCTGCCGCCAACAGCCAGGGGCTCGGCATCCCGAAGAACGCGAAGAACAAGGAAGCGGCCTGGGAGTTCATCAAATGGGCGCTGAGCCCCGAGCTCACCGCGCGCATCGTGAAGGACACCGGGCATCCGTCGATCTGCCGGCGCTCGGTGATCGAAAGCGCCGAGTACAAGCGCATCAACACCATCAACGGCCAGGACATCGGCAAGCTCTATCTCGAAGTGCTCGAGCAGCCCGGCAAGACGCGCAACTACATGGCGTACCGCACGGTCAAGGAGTTCCCGCTGGTGGGCGATGTGCTGAACAAGGCCGTGGAGCGCGTGGTCTCGGGCCAGGCGCCGGCCGCGGATGCCATGAAGACGGCGCAGGAGGCCGCGCTCGGCAGCCTGCGGCGCGCCGGAGCCAAGGTATGAACGCAGTGCCGGGAGTGCGCCGGTGAGCGCGAGAGGTGTCTCCTACGAGGCGCAGCGGCGCCGCTTCGTGCGCATGGCGATGGCGCCGAGCCTGCTGTTCCTGCTGGTGGTGGCAGGGCTGCCCACTGTCTTCCTGCTGGTCACGAGCCTCACGCCGGGGGCGCTGGTGAACCCGGGCTCGCTGGGCGATTTCTCGGAGCCGCTGCGCAACTACAGGCTGCTGGGCAGCGACGAGCGCTTCGTCGGCTCGCTGGGCGTGCAGGCGCGGCTTTCGGTCTACACGGTCGTGCTGCAGGTGCTGCTGGGCACGGGGCTCGCGCTGCTCGTGCATTCGGGGCAGGAGCGCTGGAAATCGCTGCGCCACCTGTTCGTGATTCCGATGGTGCTGCCGCCGATCGTTGTCGCGGTGATCTGGAAGCTGGTCTACACGCCCGACATCAGTCCGATCTACCAGGCCGCCCGCATGCTCGGCGTGACGCTGCCGGCGCTCACCACGCATGTCGACTTCGCGCTGTGGTCCATCGTCATCGCCGACACCTGGGAGTGGGCGCCGTTCACCTTCCTGATGGTGCTGGCCGCCTTGCAGACGCTGCCGGCCGAATACGTCGAGGCCGCCCGCATGGACGGCGCCGACGCCTGGCGCGTGTTCGGCCACATCGTGCTGCCGTACATCGCACCGGTGCTGCTGGTGTGCACCCTGTTCCGCCTCATCGACAGCATCAAGGCCTTTCCGCTGATCTTCCTCTTGACCGGCGGCGGACCGGGCTCGGTGACGGAGGTGACCAACTACTACGCCTACCTCGTGGCCTTCAACTTCGGCGAGCTCGGCTATTCGAGCGCGATCACCGTCGTGCTGCTCGCGGCCACCGTGCTGATCAGCTGGGGTGCGATGCGCGTGAGCCGCAATGCGGGAGGTGCGGAATGAGCACCAATCGAATGGCGTCGCTGCGCCGACGCTGGCCGCTCGCGCGCTGGGCCGTGCCGCTCGTCCTGTTCGCGATGCTGCTGCCGTTCCTGTGGCTGCTGCAGATGTCGTTCAAGCCGACGCCGCTGATCCTCGAGTTTCCGCCGCGGGTCTTCTTCATGCCCACGCTGGAGCACTACGTGGGGCTCTGGCAGGCCGGCTTTCCGGAGTCCTTCGCCAACAGCCTGGTCACGAGCATCGTGTCGACGCTGCTCGCGCTGGTGTTCGGCATTCCGGCGGCCTACGCGCTGTCGCGCTGGACCGGGCGCGGGCGCTTCGGCCTGGGCCTGGGCATCCTGCTGACGCGCATGGCGCCGCCGATCGCCTTCACGATCCCGTTCTTCCTGGCGTACCGGTATCTCGGCCTGCTCGACACCCGCACCGGCCTGATCCTCATCTACATGACCTTCAACCTGCCGCTGGTGATCTGGATGATGCAGCCCTTCTTCCCTTCTT
>NZ_JBFTPJ010000451.1:0-4610 GCF_056398445.1 Variovorax sp. 01T439_2 | reverse complement strand
CTTCATGGTGCCGTATTTCTCGCGCGCGTATTCCATGCCCGAGACCGTGCCCGGCACGCCGACGGCCAGATGGCCGTTGGTGCTCAAGCCCTTGATGACGTTGCCGTCCTTGTCGAGGTACATGTTGGCGGTGGCGGCCAGCGGGGCCTTCTCGCGGAAGTCGAGGAACGTCTTGCGGCCATCGGCCAGCTGCACGGTCATGAAGCCGCCGCCGCCCAGGTTGCCGGCCGCCGGATAGACCACCGCCAGCGCGTAACCCACGGCCACCGCCGCATCGACCGCGTTGCCGCCGCGCCGGAGCACGTCGACGCCGACCTTGGTGGCCAGGTGCTGCGCGCTCACGACCATGCCGTGCTCGGCCGCGACCGGCGCCTGCGACGCGGCATTCGAGGCGCTTGCGCCCGCGAGCAGGAGCGCAGCCGCCACGGCGGTGCGCAAGTTCGGAGTCCAGTGGAGGTTCTGCATGGGTGAATTTCCTCTTTTGAGTTCGATGGGAACGGTAACGGTCACGCGACGAGCAGCGCCTTGCGCCGCAACGCGGCCAGGCCAAGCACCACCTGCTGCCGTGCGAATTCCTTCAGGACCGATGGATCGGTCAGCGGCTGGTCGTTCTGGATGAAGCGCAGGCGGCCGGCGCCCACTTCGTCCGCCAGGTGGTCGGCCAGCATGCCGTGCGAATGCGCGCCGTCGAGCAGCGGCAGCAGGCAGCGCTCGAGCGCTGAAAGCCCCACGAGTTCGTGCCACTGGTTGCAGGCGTTCGCCGCGCTCCCGGCCGACAGCGCCAGGCCGGGCGCACTGCGCACCGACGGCAGCGCCCGCGGCAAGGCAGAGACCTCCGCGGCGGCGTGCACGGGCGCGCGCCGCACGCGCACAGCGCCGAGGATCACCAGTTCCTCGAGCATCGACAACACCACGGGCTCGACCGACGAACGCGGCTCACCCAGCAGCGCGAGTACCGCGGCCACCAGCCCCTCGAACGGCATGCTGGCGGGGTAGCGCGCATCGAGCACCTGCGCCAGCGCCTTGTGCACCGGCAGCCGCAGCGTCACCGTCAGGTTGCGCAGTGCATTGCATGGCTGCTCGCGCGCATCGAGCGTGAGCGCGCTGCCGTCTGCAGCGGCAAACACGCCGGCAAACTCGAAGCCGCGAATGCGGGCCGGGTCGAGCCGGTAGCGGATGTCCCCGGCGCGGCCCTGCTTCACCAGCAGCGTCTGGCGGAAGGTGCGGTTCACGAGGAAGTCGAGGTACTGCTCCATCAGGATCTGGCTGCCGCCGCACTCGCGCAGCAGCGGCTCGCGGACCTTCTCTCCATAGTTCTGGACGAACATCGTCGACGGCTCGGCCTCTGCCAGGTAGCTGAGGCCATTCGCCTCGGCGCGCGCCACAAACTCCTTGAAGTAGCAGGGTGCGTTGCAGGGCTCGAGGAACTCGTGCAGCAGGTAGGAGCCGTTGGCCCCGCGCACGATCGGCATGGTTTCCTCGAGCGTCTTGCCGAGCACGCTGCCGGGACGCGCCGACTGCTCGAGGAATTCGAGCATGCCGCGCGCATAGGACAGCTTTTCGTCCGGCGTGTCGCGCGGGCCACCGCGCAGGATCATCGCGTCGCGCACGATCTCCCTCGCCTTCCAGCCGGGGTAGACGTTGTAGCTGACATAGGCAACGCCATTGGGCGCCAGATTCTCCGAACACACGCGCAGGATCGCGTCCTGCACCGGGCCCGGCACCCAGCTGTAGACGCCGTGGCAAATGATGTAGTCGAACTGGCCGAACGATGCATCGATCTCCGCCAGATTGAACGCCCGCAGCTCCACATTCGACAGTCCGGCACGCGCGATGGCCTCGCGGCCTTGCTCGACCTGCACCGTCGACAGATCGAGTCCCAGGGCGCTGGCTTCGGGGTGGCGCGCCGCAAACGGAATCAGGTTGCCGCCGGCCGCGCAGCCGAGTTCCAGCACGCGCGCGGTCGACGGGGCCGGTGCCTCAAGGCCGAACAGAAAGGCAATGGCCTCCAGGTGCTCGACGGCAGTTTGCGGGAACGGGTGCGATTCGTAGGGCACCGCGTCGTAGTAGCTCGTGAGCGTGGAAGTCAGTGAATCGGGCACGGCGTCCTTTGGAATCGAGGCCGGCCGCAGCACCCTTTGCCAGGGAAACAGCGGCCATGGTGTGTCGGTTCCCGCTGACTATAGCCTCGCGCCGGGCAAAAAAAAGCCAACCCGTCGAAGGTTGGCTTTTTGCGGTGGATGGTGGAGCTGGGGGGATTTGAACCCCCGTCCGCAAGCCTTCATCGCGCAGTTCTACATGTTTAGTGATCTGATTTGAGTCTCGCTTCCGGAGTCGCGCAGTCACACGCTAAACCGGACGCCAGCACCCTATTTTCTCACCCCGACCCAAGGTACCCGGATCGGAGCCAGCCCATGTAATTATCCTTGCAGCCGGGAGGTCAGGATTGCTCCAGACCCCCTTGCCCAGCCCATCGGCCAACTGTTGCAAGGCTCACTGGCAATTAAGCAGCGAGTGCGAAACGTTCGTCGTTTGCAGTTAGTTTGTTTGAATCTGTTTTACGAGCGCATTCAGCTCGACATGCCCCGCTGCGACTCCGAACCCACGTCGAAACCAGTGCAGCCCCAAGCACAGCATTTTAGGCCGGGTTGAGGAATTGCAAGAGCTCCAGGGGCGAAGTAATTGCGGCATCGGCCTCCCAGAGCGTGGCGTCCGCCTGCGGCCCCATGTAACCATAGGTAGCCGCAATGGTTCGCATGCCTGCGGCCCGGCCCGCGATGATGTCGCGTTCGTCGTCTCCCACGTAGATGCAGGCGCTGGATGGAATTCCAAGCCGGCGTGCCGCTTCATGCAGGGGCTCGGGGTGCGGCTTGGAGAACGGCGTGGTGTCGCCGCTCACGATGGCGCCCGCGCTGCCGAAAAGCGGAATGGCGTGCGTCAGCGGATCGGTGAAGCGCGCCGACTTGTTGGTGACGACGCCCCAGGCCAGGCCGCGCGCGCGGATGGCTTCGATGAGCGGCGGCACCCCGTCGAACACCTGCGTGTTGAGCAGCATGCGGTTTTCGTAGGCAACGAAGAACTCTTCCCTCAGCGCAGGAAATTCCGGCGACTCGGGCGTGATGCCGAAAGCCACGCCGAGCATGCCCCGGGCGCCGGCTCCCGCCATGAACCGGTAGCGCTCCAGCGGGTACGACTCGAGCCCGCGATCCGTGCGCATCTTGTCGGCCGCGGCGCCGAGATCGGGCGCGCTGTCTATCAGCGTGCCGTCCAGGTCGAACAGCACGGCCTGGATTGCCGTGGCCGTCACGTCTGCGAGCCCGGCAATGCCGGCTTCTGCGTGGCGAACATGTAGTTGACGCTGGTGTCGGCGCTGAGCCAGTAACGCCGCGTCAGCGGGTTGTGTTCCATGCCGCGCGTATGCCGCAGGTCGAGGCCTGCCGCGCGGCAGTGGGCCGCCAGTTCGCTGGGGCGCAGCAGCTTCGCGTATTCGTGCGTGCCCCGGGGCAGCATGCCCAGGACGTATTCGGCGCCGACGATCGCAAGCATGAACGACTTCAGGTTGCGGTTGATGGTGGAAAAGAACACCCAGCCGCCCGGCTTGACGAGCGTGGCACAGGCCTGGACGATCGAAGCGGGCTCGGGCACGTGCTCCAGCATTTCCATGCAGGTGACGACGTCGAAACTGCCGGGCTGCTCCGCGGCCAGCGCCTCGGCGCTGACTTCCCGGTACTTGACGCCCTGGGTGCCGGCTTCGAGCGCATGCAGGCGCGCCACCTTGAGCGCCTTGCTCGCCAGGTCGATGCCGAGCACGTCCGCGCCCTTTCGGGCCATCGAATCGGCCAGGATGCCGCCGCCGCAGCCGATATCGAGCACCCGGCGCTGCGAAATCGGCGCAATACCGTCAATCCATTCCAGTCGCAATGGATTGATTTCATGGAGCGGGCGGAATTCGCTGTCCAAATCCCACCAGCGGTGGGCAAGCTCCGAAAACTTGGCGAGTTCCGCCGGGTCGGCATTCACATGATCTGTCATGCCGTGATTATGAAACGGAGAATGCGCCGTCGGACATCGAGGCGCACTTGACACCAGCCGGATGGAATTCGGCAGGCATAAAAAAAACCCCGCCGAGGCGGGGTTTTCTTTTAGCGATTCAATCGAATCACTTGGTGGCGCGGGTGCCAACCACTTCGATTTCCACGCGACGGTTCTTGGCGCGGCCTTCCTTGGTGCGGTTGTCCGCAACAGGCTGCTTCTCGCCCTTGCCTTCGGTGTAGACGCGGTTGCGTTCGATGCCCTTCGAGACCAGGAAGGCCTTGACGGCTTCGGCGCGGCGCACCGACAGACGCTGGTTGTAGGCGTCCGAACCGATCGAGTCGGTGTGGCCCACGGCGATGATCACTTCGAGGTTGACGTCGCGGATCTTCGAAACCAGGTCGGTCAGCTTGGCGCGACCTTCAGGCTTGAGAACCGACTTGTCGAAGTCGAAGAATGCGTCGGCAGCGAAGGTGACCTTCGAGGCAGCCACGGCCGGCGGTGCGACAGCGGCAGGCGGCGTCACAGCGGCAGGAGGCGTCGCGGCGGGAGCCGGAACCAGAGCACCGTCGCAACCG
>NZ_JBFTPJ010000450.1:0-4613 GCF_056398445.1 Variovorax sp. 01T439_2 | reverse complement strand
GGGCTTCCTGTTTCCGCTGAGCCTTGCGGCCGAGGGCAGCTGCACCATCGGCGGCAACCTGGCGACCAATGCCGGCGGCACGCAGGTGGTGCGCTACGGCAACACGCGCGAGCTGTGCCTGGGCCTCGAGGTGGTCACGCCGCAGGGCGAGATCTGGGAAGGCACCAGCGGCCTGCGCAAGGACAACACCGGCTACGACCTGCGCGACCTGATGATCGGCAGCGAAGGCACGCTCGGCATCATCACCGCGGCCACCATGAAGCTCTACCCGCTGCCCGCCGCGCAGCTCACGGCCTGGGCCGCGGTGCCCTCGCTCGACCACGCGGTCACGCTGCTGGGCCTTGCGCACAAACAGCTGGGCTCGGGCCTCACGGGCTTCGAGGTGATGGGCCGGTTTGCATTGAGTCTGGTCGACAAGCACATGCCGCAGCTGCGCGTGCCCTTCATCGGCGACGAGGCCGTGCCGTACTGTGTATTGCTGGAGAACTCCGACAGCGAATCCGAAGACCATGCGCGCGCGCGCTTCGAGGCGCTGCTCGAAACGGCTTTCGAAGACGGCTGCGTGACCGATGCGGTGGTGGCCGAGAACCTCGCGCAGGCGCACCAGCTCTGGCACATCCGCGAGAGCATTCCGCTCGCGCAGGCCGAAGAAGGCCTGAACATCAAGCACGACATCTCGATTCCGGTGTCGCGCATTCCGGCCTTCGTGGCGGAAACCGACGCGCTGCTGGCGCGCGAGATTGCCGGCGTGCGGCTGGTGAACTTCGGCCACCTGGGCGACGGCAACCTGCACTACAACGTGCAGGCGCCCGAGAACATCGACACCAAGGCCTTTTTGAAGAACGAGGAAGAGCGCATCAACACGCTGGTGTACGACGCGGTCGAGAAGTTCGGCGGCTCGTTCTCGGCCGAGCATGGCGTGGGCTCGCTCAAGGTCGACAAGCTCGAGAAGCACAAGTCGCCGGTGGCGCTGGAGATGATGCGGGCGATCAAGCGCGGGCTCGATCCGAAGAACATCCTGAACCCGGGCCGCGTGATTCGCGTCTAGGCAGCTGTATTTCTCCCTCCCCTCCCGGGGGAGGGCCGGGGTGGGGGCACGCGGCCTTCGATTGAGCGCTGCGCCGATGCGGGGGCAGCCCCCATCCCAACCTTCCCCCAGCGGGGGAAGGAGCAAGACAGCAGATCAGCCAGGGAAATCCTCGCCGCGCAGCTCGATCGGCTGCCCGTGCGGCGTGCGGTCGGCCGCATGGTCCCAGGCGTGGCGGTAACGTGCCAGTTCCTCGTCCGAACTGGCGCCCTTGCGCGCGACCAGGCTTTCGAGCGCGGCGAGCCAGTGGCGGTAGTAGGTGTTGCCGGTGTCGGGGTCGCCCGCGGCCTGCGCGGCCGCGATCTGCGCTGCAAGCGCTTCGGCCCATTCAACCCAGCTGAACAGCCCGCGCTCGTGCAGCGCCAGCGTCATCGCAAAAGCCTGGGCCTCCCAGGGTGCGTTGAACACCGGCCCGTCGGCATCGCGCGGCATGCCAGGCGCCAGTGCGAGGGGTGGCATGTCGCTGTTCATGCGGCGGGCTCCAGGTAGCTTTCCCAGGCATCGACCGACACCGCAAGGTTCTGGCGCGGCGCGCCTTCGCCCCAGAGCTCGGCCTCGTCGAAGACCACGGTGTAGAGCCACTGCGGCTGCTCGCCCAGGCCTTGCGCATGGGCATCGGCGAACACATGCGCGCCATGCACATGCTCGATCACGCCGCGCTTGCCCTGCACGTAGCCCGGCAGCCGCGTGTGGTGGTCGACCTTGCCGGCGCGCATGCGCACCGGCTGGCCGAGGGCAAAGCGCGCCGGCCCGGGTTCGGGGCGCTGGGTGGGCGAGCCCTTGGCCAGCACGGACTGAACGCTGGCGGCCTGCAGCACACGCGCGACCGGTGCCGCGGGATGGCGCATCTCGCCGGACGCGAGCTCGTCCGGAGCGACCTGGCCGCGCTGCAGCATCAGCTGCTCCAGCGCGCCGAGCCAGATCTGGTAGTAGCTCAGGTTTCCGTAGCCGGGCAAGGTCTCGCGCACGGCGCGGCTCGCATCGATGTTCCAGGAGCCGGTGGCGCCCATGGCCAGCGTGAGCGCCAGCGCGCGCGGCTCCCACGCGGCATGGAACAGCTCGCCCTCGGGCTCGGGCGTGACCGGGCCGAAACCGGGCTGGCCGCCAAGGTCGGCATGCGTGACATAGCTCATGAAGCACCCCCTGTAGAGGCGGCTTCCACCCGCCGAGTGCCGATCATCGAGTCGCGCGTGACCAGCGCGGCAAGCTCTTCTTCGCTCATGCCTTCGGTGCCTTCAGGGCGCTGCGGGATCACGAGGTAGCGCACCTCGGCGGTCGAATCCCAGACCCGGATGCGCGTCGATTCGGGCAGCACCGTGCCGAAATCGGCCAGCACGCCGCGCGGGTCCTTCGCGGCCCGCGAGCGGTACGGCGCGCTCTTGTACCAGGTGGGCGGCAGGCCGAGCACCGGCCAGGGATAGCAGCTGCAGAGCGTACAGACGACCATGTGGTGCTGCTCGGCGGTGTTCTCCACCGCCACCATGTGCTCGCCCTGCCGGCCGGTGTAGCCCAGCGAGGCGATGGCGGCCGTGGCATCCTTCAGCAGCCAGTCGTGGAACACTGGGTCGACCCAGGCCCTGGCCACCACGCGCGCGCCGTTGCGCGGGCCGATGCGGGTCTGGTAGGTGTCGATCAGCACGTCGAGTGCGGCCGGATCGATGTAGCCCTTCTGGGTGAGCACGCTCTCGAGCGCCCGCACCCGCAGGTCCATTTCGCCGAGTTCGCTGTGTTCGTGGGAGTGGTCATGGCCGGTCATCGGCCAATGCTAGCGCCGCCCCGTAAAATTCCCAACATGACCTCGCCCGCCCGCCCCGTCCGCTCCCAGTACGAAGACTTCATGCGCCATGTGGACACCCATGGCGTCCACAAGAGCGACCGCACCGGCACGGGCACCAAGAGCGTGTTCGGCCACCAGATGCGCTTCGACCTGAACGAAGGCTTTCCGCTGGTGACCACCAAGAAGGTGCACCTCAGGTCCATCATCCAGGAACTGCTGTGGTTCCTGACCGGCTCCAGCAACAACAACTGGCTCAAGGAGCGCGGCGTCACCATCTGGGACGAGTGGGCGCGCGAGGACGGCGACCTGGGCCCGGTGTACGGCGTGCAGTGGCGCAGCTGGCCGACGCCGGACGGCGGCCACATCGACCAGATCTCCGAAGTCATCAAGACCCTGAAGACCAACCCCGATTCGCGCCGCATCATCGTGAGCGCATGGAACGTGGCCGAGCTCTCGAAGATGGCGCTCATGCCCTGCCATGCCTTCTTCCAGTTCTACGTGGCGCCGCCGCAGGCACCGGGCGAGCGCGGCAAGCTGAGCTGCCAGCTCTACCAGCGCAGCGCCGACATCTTCCTGGGCGTGCCCTTCAACATCGCAAGCTACGCGCTGCTCACGCACATGGTGGCGCAGCAGTGCGATCTCGACGTGGGCGACTTCATCTGGACCGGCGGCGACTGCCACATCTACAGCAACCATGCCGAGCAGGTCGCGCTGCAGCTGAGCCGCACGCCCTACCCCTACCCCACGCTGCACATCAAGCGCAAGCCGGCCTCGATCTTCGACTACCAGTACGAGGACTTCGAGGTGCTCGACTACCGGCACCACGATCCCATCAAGGCACCGGTGGCGGTGTAGGCCCATGTCCGAGCTCGCCACGACACCGCGCATCCACCTGATCTTCGCGCGCGCCGCCAACGGCGTGATCGGCGCCAAGGGCACCATTCCCTGGCACCTGCCCGAAGACATGGTTCACTTCAAGCAGCAGACGGCCGGCGCCCCGGTCGTCATGGGCCGCAAGACCTGGGATTCGCTGCCGCCGCGCTTCCGGCCGCTGCCGGGCCGGCGCAACATCGTCGTGACGCGGCAGGACGACTGGAAGGCCGAAGGCGCATGGCGCGTGGGCAGCCTGCAGGAAGCGCTCGCGCTGTGCGAGGAGTCGCAGGTGCCCGACGTGTGGATCATCGGCGGCGCGCAGATCTATGCCGAAGCCGAGCCGCTCGCGCAGCAGGTGGTCGTGACCGAGCTCGCGCACGACTACGAAGGCGATGCGCATGCGCCGGAACTCTCCCCCTCCGCCTGGCGCGAAACCAAGCGCGAAGCGCATGTCTCGGCGAAGGAGGGCCTCAACTACAGCTTCGTGACCTACGAACGCATCGCGCCATCGAAGGCATGAACGCAGAGGAGCCGCGCGCCATCGCCCCGCCGCTGCGGCGCCGCTCCCTCGTGGTCGGCGCCGCATTGCTTTGCGGCCTGGCGCCCATGCAGGCATTGCGCGCGGCCGAGCGGCTCGATCCCGACCAGGAAGCGCTCTTCATTCCCGGCACCGCGCGTCCCACCGCCGATGGCCGGCTCGAAGTCGACATCCATGCCTGGGTCTACGAACCCGAGCACCGCTGGGGCCTGAATCGGCTCGATCCCGACCAGGAAGCGCTCTTCATTCCCGGCACCGCGCGTCCCACCGCCGATGGCCGGCTCGAAGTCGACATCCATGCCTGGGTCTACGAACCCGAGCACCGCTGGGGCCTGAAT
>NZ_JBFTPJ010000449.1:0-5279 GCF_056398445.1 Variovorax sp. 01T439_2 | reverse complement strand
CCACGGTGCTGAGCGAGGGCGCGGAGTTCCTGGCGATCGTCGGCGTGCTGGAAGGGGTGAACGTGGGCTTCATGTCCTCCGTCATCGGGTTCGCCGAGCTGTCGGACCAGTACAGCGATGCCAAGGCGGAACTGGCGCAGGCGGCCCGGGATGCCGCCGCTGCCGGGCACCCGGGCCTGGCCGCGCGCCTGAACCGCCTGGCCACCGACGGCGCGGGCACCATGGACAAGGACGCGCCGACGAGCACCCAGAACACCCGGGGCGACGCCTTCTCATCGGACTACGACCCCTTTGCCGTGCCCGACGGCGGATCTTCCAGCGATCCATCCGCCGGCGGCGACGGGCCGACCTCGTCGGAGCCCAGCTCGTCGGAGCCCAGCTCGTCAGAGCCCAGCTCGTCCGAGCCCAGTTCGTCCGAGCCCAGTTCGTCCGAGCCCAGTTCATCCGGGCCCAGCTCATCCGAGCCCAGCTCATCAGAGCCCAATTCGTCCGAACCCAATTCCTCCGGTTTCTGAAACAAGCTTGCCCCCATGCAGATCATCAAGCCCCAGACACTCGGGCTCTCGTTCAGGCCCATGGCGTTCCGCAAGCGGTTCGGCCTGTCCGTGTCGGGCTACCTGCACGTCCCTTTCGCGCAGCCGGCGCAGGGCTGTCTCTGGGGCGAGCAGTCGATGTGGAATTTTCTCGGCGCCGAGATGGCGGTGCCCTTGATCGACGAGGGCATCGCCAAGCTGACGCCGGAGTTTCTCGTGCATGGCAGGGCCTTCGCGGCGCCCGAGCGCCCCGAGGCCGTTGCGGTGCGCGCTCGGCTTGGCGGCACCTCGAAGACTCTGCTGGCATTCGGGGAGCGCTACTGGGACGGTGACGCGCCGAGTGCGCCGGCGCCGATGCAGCCGCTGGCCCTGGACTGGCCCAATGCCTATGGCGGCGCGGACTTCGCCGAGAACCCATCGGGGCGCGGCCGCCAGGCCGCCGACCGCATTCGATGGCTGCCCGCCCTCGAATACCCGGGCGACCGGCTGCGCAGGCCGGACCAGGCGGTGGCGCCCGCGGCCTTCGCGCCGCTCGACGTGCTGCATCCGCTGCGGGCGGCGCTGCGCGGCACCTACGACGCCAACTGGCTGAAGGAGCATGCACCCGGCTACGCGCCCGACCTGAACTGGCAGCACTTCAACATGGCGCCGCGCGACCAGTGGATCGATGCGCCCTTGCGCGGCGACGAGACCTACGAGCTCGATCACATGCATCCCGAGCGCCCGCACATCGAAGGCCGGCTGCCAGGTCTTCGCGTGCGTGCGTTCGCGCACTACCGGATGGGCGAGGGGGACAGCGCGGTCTTCAAGCTGCGTGAAATTCCGATGCGGCTGACGACGGTGTGGTTCTTCCCGGCGGCGCAGCGGATGGTCCTGGTCTTCCACGGCCTGGCTGAAACTGCCGAGGACGACGCATCCGACATCCACGATCTGCTCGGGGCGGTCGAGCGCATCGATCCGGCCGAGGCGCGCACTGGCGCGCACTACCTGTCGGTGCTCGAGAAACGCACGCGCGGCCGCGACGCGGCGCTCGAGGCCCTGAACGACGGCGATCTGCAGCCCGAGGGCCTGGACACCGCCGATCCCTCGCTGGAAGCCCTGCAAGCCGTCATGAAGTCGCAAGGCCTGCAGGAGGCGGCGCAGTACCGCCGCGCGCAAGTCGAGGTGCAGTTGGCGCGCGACTTCCTGCAGTCGAAGGGCAGGGACCCCGATGCGCTCGGCGTCCGGCTGGCGCCGCGAGAAAAGCCGCCGCCCGCCGCCGAGATGCCGGCCTACCTGAAGAAGCTGCGCGAGCAGATGGACGCGCAGCGATGGGCGGCGCTGGACGACGCGGCAACGCACGCCGAAACCGCGATCGCCTTCGCCAGAAAGCACAAACCCGCCGCTGAAAAGCTCCAGCACCGCGGTCCGCCGCTCTTCAGCGCGAAGCAGCAGCTCGCTGAACTGGAAGGCGCGCACCGTACTGCCGGCAAGCCCTTCGACCGTGCGCGCATCGGTACCGCGCTCTGGCGCATGCAGAACTCGCTGCACGTCGACTACCTGCAGACGGCGCACCTGCAGGCAGCCGCCGTTCCCCTTGCGGGCGAGGCCGCGGCGGCGAGCCGCCGCGAGGTGGCGTTCTTGCTGAGGAGCCATCTGAAGCGGTGGCCGGGCATCGACCTGACGGGCGCGGACCTGTCGAACCTCGATCTGCGCGGCGTCGATTTCACCGGCGCCTGGCTGGAGAGCGCGAACCTGCGCGACGCCAACCTGTCGGGCGCGAAGCTGCAGGCCACGGTGCTGGCCCACGCCGACCTGCGTGGGGCGATCGCCATCGGCACCGACTTCCGTGCGGCCAACCTCGGCGGCGCCGAATGCGCACAGGCGGTGTTCGACAACGCGAACCTGCAAGGCGCCATCCTCGGTGGCACCCGGCTCGGCCTGGCCCAGCTGCGCGGCGCGCGGCTCGCGCAGGCTCAATGGCTCGACAGCGTCTGGGCCGGAGCCGACGCCTCGGCGATCGTGGCGMCGGKGATGCTGTTCTACAAGCTCGACATGAGCGGGGCGCGGTTCGTCGAAGCCGTCCTGGCCAACTGCAGCTTCATCGAATGCAACCTGCAGGGCGCAGACTTCAGCGGCGCGGATCTCGGCGCGGCCAGCCTGGTCGGCTGCAATGCCGCGAACGCCCGCTTCGTCGGCGCCCGGATGGCTGGCGCGGTGGTGGTCAAGACCACACGCCTGGCGGGAGCCGATTTCACCGGTGCCATGCTGGCCAATGCCAACCTGGGCGAATGCGACCTGAGCGGCGCGCGGCTGGCGCGGGCGAACCTCGCGGGGGCGAACTTCGGCATGGGCCTTCTTTCGGACAGCGACCTGCGCCTGGCGAACGCCAAAGGGGCGCTGTTTCGCAAGGCGGGGCTGCAGCGGGCCCGTCTCGCGGGCGCCAACTTCCACGATGCCATCCTGCAGTCCGCCGACCTGCGCGGCGCGGATCTGCGGGAGGCCAACCTCTTCGGCGCCGACCTGTCCCGCGTGCGGCTCGATGGCGACGCGAAGTTCGACGGGGCGTTGCTCGAACGTGCGCGCATCCACCCACGGCTGACGCCGGAACAGCATGCGGGAGGGCGTTGAGATGCCCAGCGCACTGCTGACCCCGAAACTGCTGGCACTCGCCGTGACGCTGGGCGAGCCGATGGAAGACAAGGACTTTGGCGCCGGCGCCTATGCGCGCGCGTACCTGGCCGGCGGCGTGTTCTCGCGCTGCCGCTTCGACGAGGCCGACCTGCGCGGCGCCGACCTGCGCGAGACGCTGTTCGACCAGTGCAGCTTCAAGGGCGCGCTGATGGACGGCGCCAGCTTGCGCCGCGCCGTGCTCAACCGGTGCACCTTCGACCATGCTGCGCTGCGCAGTGCCGACCTGCACGGCGCGGTGCTGACCGACTGCGCGCTGCCGCATGCGCAACTGACCCAGGCTGTGCTGTCGATGGCAACCGTCTCGAACTGCGACTTCGCCCATGCCGCGCTGATCGGAGCCGACCTGGAGTCTTCGACCTTCACGCGGTCGAACCTGGTGGACGTCAACGCGGACGACAGCCGCTGGGTCCACACCTCGATGCTCGCATGCGGCTTGGCGCAAATGACCTGGGCGCGCGCCCGGATGCAGCGGGTCGTGTTCCACGAGGTCGACCTGCAGGGGAAATCCTTCGCCGGCCTGTCCCTCGACGGTTGCCAGTTCGCGAACTGCAACCTCGGCGGCGCGAGCTTTCGCAACGCGCCGATGCGGCAATGCAATTTCCAGGGCGCGCGCCTCGATCGTGTCGACTTCTCCGGCGCGCAAGGGCCGATGGCCGTGTTCTGCGATGCCCGGGGGGAAGCCGTCAACTTCGCGGGCGCGGGGCTGCGGCAGGCGCTGTTCACGCGCAGCATGCTGCCCGGCGCGCGCTTCGATGGCGCCGACCTGCACCAGTGCCACTTTGCGGATGCGAAGCTGGCTGCCGCCTCGCTGCGCGACTGCGATCTGAGCTATGCCGATTTCAGCCGGGCCGACCTGCAAAAGGTCGACGGCCGCGGCGCCACCCTGTTGCGCACCGTGCTGCATCGCGCCGACACCGAGGACGCGCTGTGGACCGACCGCCCCCGGGCGCTGGAAACCGACGCGGCGTTGGCGCGCGCGGAACTCTGGAGGGGGCCTGCGCCATGACGCGAAATCCGCCGGCCCGCCATGCCGCTTTCTTCCTGTTCTCCACACCTCCGAGGAGTGCCTTCCGATGACTCACGCTACCGCCGCCCCTCTCGACGCCAGCCGCCCGAAGGCGCAGCCGCGCACCCACAAGCAGGCGCCGCCGCGGCGGCCCTCGCCGATCGCCGCCGAATCCTGCGTGGGCGTGGTGGTGGCCGGTGCGGCCGATGAACTGCGCGTGGTCGCAGGCGACTTCGGCGCCCGCGCGCAGCTGCATGCGCCGGCGATCGCGCTGAGTTCGCGGCGCTTCGCGCTGGACAGCGCGCGCACCGACATCGCCAGCGACGATCTCGAATTCGCCGGAGGCCAGGTCCGCATCGTGGCCGGGGCAATGCGGCTGATCGGATCGGCGCTTTCCACGGTGTTCGACCGGGTCACGCATTTCAGCAAGCACCATGCGCGCACCACCGAAGGCCTGGACCGCGTGCATGCGGCGCATCTGGAGATGGAAGCGCAGCAGCTCGTGCACATCAGCGCGGAGCACGCACTGGTGAACGGCAGCAAGCTGGTCAAGGCGCGCGGCGGGCAGATCCATTTCGGATAGAGGAGGCGCTTCATGTTCGCCAATTGCCAGATGATGGGCACCGACATGGGATTTCCCGATGTGTGCCTGACGCCCACGCCGGCTGGCCCGGTGCCCATTCCCTATCCCAATGTGGCCATGGGGCCGATGGCGGTGCCGAACTGCCCGAACATCCTCATCATGGGCATGCCGGTGCACAACCTGGCCACCACCATTCCCATGACCAACGGCGACAACGCGGGCGTCAACATGGGGGTGGCGTCGGGCACCGTGATGGGACCGAGCCGGCACTTGACGGGCGCCTTCACCGTGCTGTACCTCGGCATGCCCGCGACCCGTCTGACCAGCATGTCGCTGCAGAACAGCACCAACTGCCCGGGCGTGCGGATCGTGCCGAGCCAGACGATGGTGCTGTTGCTTGCGCCCTGAGGCGCCGCCAATCCGGCAGGCTGCAAGGCCTGCCGGGGAAGAGTCAGGGACCGGAAGAAATGGGAGAGGGGCCTCG
>NZ_JBFTPJ010000448.1:0-4635 GCF_056398445.1 Variovorax sp. 01T439_2 | reverse complement strand
GGGCGCCACCTGCCCCCCTGCGAAGTGACGCATGTCGCGCCGCTCATGGATGGCGCGGTACACCGCCCTCACCTCGTCGGCCGCGAAGGCTTGCGACATCGAAATCAGTCCTCGATGCCGCGCTGCGCCGGAATGCCGGCCTTGAATGCGTGCTTGACCATGGCCATCTCGGTCACGGTGTCGGCCAGCTCGACGATCTCGGGCGGGCAGCGCCGGCCCGTGAGCACCACGTGCACGTGCTTGGGCCGCGTGCGCAGCGTTTCGAGCACGCCTTCGAGCGGCAGCCAGCCGTAGATCAGCGGATAGGTGATCTCGTCGAGCACCACCAGGAAGAACTCGCCCGAAAGAATGGCCGCCCTGGCTTTTTCCCAGCCATCGCGCGCGAGCTGGGCCGAGTGTTCGAGGTCCTGGCTCTTCCAGCTGAAGCCGTCGCCCAGCCCTTCGATCGGAATGCCGATCTGCTCGAACATGCGGTGCTCGCCGAAGCGCGCCGAAGGCACCTTCATGAACTGGTAGATCTTCACCGCCTTGCCGCGGCCGTGCGCGCGCAGCGCCAGGCCGAAGGCCGCGGTGCTCTTGCCCTTGCCGTCGCCGGTGTTGACGATGACGATGCCGCGGCGTTCGCCTTCGGCCTTGTCGTACGGCTTCTCGCTGGGGGGAGTTTCGATTTGCATGAGGCGGGCTCCGTGTTGATGGGGGGCGGTCAGTTCGGCAGCGCGATCCACTGCTCGGCCACGCGGTGCACGCGGATGCGGTGGTCGAACACCTGTTCGAGCGCGGCGTGGGTGGCCGGGTCGCTGCTGCCGCCGTGGTGCACCACGCGGCCGTGGTTCATCACCACCAGCTCGTCGGCGGCCAGCGCCATCGGCAGTTCGTGCAGCACGCTGACCACGGTGCGGCCGTCGGCCACCAGGGCGCGCGTGGTCTGCATCCAGTCGGCCTGGTGCGGCGGGTCGAGGTTGGCGAGCGGCTCGTCCATCAGCAGCAGCTCGGCCTCGACCGCGAGCGCGCGCGCCAGCAGCACGCGCTGGCGTTCGCCGCCCGAGAGCTGTCCGAGCGGCCGTTCGCGCCAGTCCCACGCTTGGGTGCTGCGCAAGGCACGCTCCACCGCCGCGCGGTCGGCCGGGCTCGGCGCCGCGAGCCAGCGCTGGTGGGGCAGGCGGCCGAGCATGGCGATGTCGTAGACCATCAGGTCGTCGGCACTGCCCTCGCCCGCCGCGCCGCTCTGGCCCAGCCACGACAGGCGCTGCGCGCGAAGGCGGCCCGGCACCTTGGCCGATGCTTCGCCAAAAAGAAAGACTTCGCCGCGGTGCGCGAGCAGGCCCGCGAGCGCCTTGAGCAGGGTCGACTTGCCCGCCCCGTTCGGCCCGACCAGGCTGGTCCAGCGCGCCGCGCCGAGCTTCAGGTCGATGCCGTGCAGCACCTCGGTGTTGCCGAGCGTGGCGCCCAGGCCGCGGGCTTCGAGTGCGGGGATCTCCTGGCTCATGCCACCCCGCCCCGCGCGCTGCGCCTGTGCATCAGCCACAGCAGGTAGCTGCCGCCGAGCACCGCCGTGAGCACGCCCACGGGCAGTTCCTGCGGCGCGATGAGCCAGCGCGCCAGCAGGTCGGCCGCCATCAGCAGCAGGCCGCCCATTGCGGCCGACAGCACGATCAGCCCGGCATGCGTGGTCTTGACCACCGAACGCACGAGGTGCGGCGCGGCCAGGCCGACGAAGGCGATGAGCCCGGTCTGCGCCACCGCCGCGCCCGTGGCCAGCGCGAGCACCACCACCAGCGTGGCGCGCATCGCGCCCAGCGGCAGGCCGAGGCTGCGGGCCGTCGCTTCGCCGAGCGCAAGGCCGTCGAGCACCGGCGCGAGCGCCCAGCCCAGCAGCAGGCACACCGCACCGACCGCGGCCATCACCGCGCATGCGCTCCAGCCGACCAGGCCTGTGCTGCCGAGGATGAAGCCCTGGATGGCCTGCAGGATGTCGGCAGAGGCGATGGTGATCAGGTCCTTGGCGGCGCCGAGCACCACGCCGACGATCACACCCGCGAGCAGCAGCCGCAGCGTCTGCTGCACGCCGCGCGCAAGCACCAGCGTGAGCATCACCGCGAGCACCGCGCCCACGAAGGCCGCGCCCGTGAGCCCCAGGCGCATCGCCCATTGCGTGCTGGCGGCCGAGCCGCCGAACAGCAGCAGCGCCACCGCCACGCCGAGCGAGGCCCCCGAGGCGCTGCCCAGCAGATAAGGATCGGCCAGCGGATTGCGGAACAGCCCCTGCGCCACCGAGCCCGCGAGCCCGAGCAGTGCGCCCGCGAGCCACGCGCCCAGCGTGCGCGGCAGCCGGATGTCCCAGACGATGCGCAGCGCCACCGGATCGCGCCATGCCGCGACCAGGCTTTCGAAGCCGGTGCTGCCGATACCCAGGCCGAGCGCCGCCAGCGCGCCGCCCAGCACCAGCAAGGCGATGCCGAAGAGCCAGACGCGGCGCTGATGGCGTGTGTGCATGAAGTCCACCCGGGCTCAGCCGGCCTTCTCGGCGATGCAGCGCGCCATCAGCCGCGCGGCCTCGTCCATGCGCGGGCCGGGGCGCACGAGCACGTCCGACTGCGCGGCGTCGAAGCGGCAGATGCGCCCTTCGCGCACCGCGCGGATGCCGCTCCAGCCCGGGCGCTGCTCCATGCCTGCCGCGCTGCGCACGCTGACCATGATGAGATCGGGATTGGCGCGCACCACGTATTCGGGGTTGAGCTTGGGAAAGGGCCCGAGCGAAGCCGGCACGATGTTCTTCATGCCCAGGCGCGCGAGCGTCTCGCCGATGAAAGACGACTCGCCGGCCGCATAGGGCGCGCTGTTGACCTCGAAGTAGACGCGCTGGCCCCTGGCACTGGCCGGCAGCGACTGCGCCGCGGCCGACACGCCGGCATCGATCGCGCGCCAGATGTTTGGCGCCTCGCGGGTGCCGAGCACCTGGTCGAGCTTGTCGAGCACGCGCCGCACGTCGGCATGGCTCTTGGGTTCGAGCACCAGCACCTTGAGGCCCAGCGCCTCGAGCCGCTGCGTCACGCGCGACGACTTGGCGAGCAGCACCGCATCGGGCCGCAGCGCCACGATGGCTTCGACGTTCGGGTCGAGCCCGCCGCCCAGCTGTGGCAAGGCGCGCACCGCATCGGGCGAGTTGGAATAGTTGTCGACGCCCACCAGCCGCGAACAGGCACCAAGCGCGCAGACGCCTTCGGTCAGCGACGGCAGCAGCGTGACGATGCGCTGCGGCGGCTGCGGCAGGCTCACCGTCACGCCGCGCTCGTCGACCACGTCGATGGCATGCGCGGCCAGCGCGAAGAGGCCGAGGCCAAGCGCCGCGGACAAGCACCGAATCCAGCGGGCGGTCATGCGGGTGCCTTCAGGGTCAGCGGCAAGCCGGCCGCCATCAGCGTGACGCGGTCGCAGGCGGCCGCCACGTCCTGGTTCATGCGGCCCAGCGCATCGACGAAGGCGCGCGTTTCGCGGCCGAGCGGAATCACGCCCAGCCCGATCTCGTTGCCGACCAGCACCACCGGCCCGCGCGCTTCGCGCAGCGCCATCAGCAGCATCGCGGCATGCGCCGCCGGCGTGCGCGTGACCGGCTGCGCGGTCTCGCAGCGCAGCGGCATCAGCAGGTTGGTGAGCCAGAGCGTGAGGCAGTCGACCACCACCAGCGTGTCGGGCGAACTCTGCGTGACGATGGCGCGCGCCAGTTCGACCGGTTCTTCCACGGTTCGCATGGCGGGCACGCGGCGGGCGCGGTCGGCCTGGTGGCGCACGATGCGCTCTTGCATCTCTTCGTCATGCGCCTGGGCGGTGGCAATCAGCACGGCGCGCCGCATGGCGGGCGCCTCGGCCAGCCAGTCGGCGGCGCGCTGCTCGGCGCGGCGCGACTTGCCGCTCTTCT
This sequence comes from Variovorax sp. 01T439_2, assembly GCF_056398445.1. Classification (NCBI taxonomy): domain Bacteria; kingdom Pseudomonadati; phylum Pseudomonadota; class Betaproteobacteria; order Burkholderiales; family Comamonadaceae; genus Variovorax; species Variovorax sp. 01T439_2. Next base: position 719 of record NZ_JBFTPJ010000448.1, on the reverse strand, counting down.
GGCCGCCGAGGATGAATTCGTGTTCAACGCGCATGCGCATCGGCCTCCGGGGTTTCGTGTTCGAGCTCGATCGGCATCGCGCCGAACAGCCTGGCCGTGGCTTCGGGGCTGGACGCGAACCACGCATGAAAATAGCTCGCCCGCACCGGGCCGTGCACATAGAAGGCCTCTCCCGCGCGGGCGTCCGCGCCGGGCCTGCCGGTGAAGGCCGCCGGCACCAGCGGCGTTTCGCAGCTCGAATAGTGAAAGGTGTGGCCGCGCAGCGTGTGGGCACCCAGTGTGAGCTGCTGCGGCCCGAGGCCGGACAGCCGCTTGTGCATCGCGACCCGGCCCGGCAGCAGCCCCCAGAGCGCGTGCGATGCGCCATCGGCCGTTTCCAGTTGCTCGAACAGCGACATCATGCCGCCGCACTCGGCCCATACCGGCTTGCCCGCGGCGGCGTGCGCGGCCAGCGACGCGCGCAGGGATTCGCTGGCGGACAGCGCCTTCGCATGCAGCTCGGGGTAGCCGCCGGGCAGCCAGAGCGCATCGCATGCGGGCAACGCATCGCCGGCGAGCGGAGAGAAGAACACGACCCGCGCGCCCAGCGCCGCAAGCACGTCGAGGTTGGCCGGATAGATGAAGGCAAAGGCCGCATCGCGCGCGACCGCGATGGTGCGCCCCTGCAGCAGCGGATCGATGCGCGCCGGCGGCTCGGCCGCGGCAGCCTCGAAGCGCAC
>NZ_JBFTPJ010000447.1:0-4639 GCF_056398445.1 Variovorax sp. 01T439_2 | reverse complement strand
CGCCCGAACTGCTCAAGCACCGCGGCCGCGCGGTGGTGTTCGAGAACCTGGAGCACTACAAGGAGCGCATCGTCGACGAGAGCCTCGAGATCGACGCCAGCTCGGTGATGGTGATGAAGAACTGCGGCCCCAAGGGCTACCCTGGCATGGCCGAGGTCGGCAACATGGGCCTGCCGCCCAAGCTGCTGCGGCAGGGCGTGAAGGACATGGTGCGCATCTCGGATGCACGCATGAGCGGCACGGCCTACGGCACGGTGGTGCTGCACGTCGCGCCCGAGGCGGCTGACGGCGGACCGCTTGCGGCGGTGCGCGACGGCGACTGGATCGAGCTCGACTGCGATGCGGGCCGCCTGCACCTGGACATCAGCGACGAAGAGCTGGCCGCGCGCCTGGCTTCGCTCAGCAGTGCCGACGCGCAGCCCATGAGCACGCGCGGCGGCGGCTACCAGAAGCTCTACGTCAACCACGTGCTGCAGGCCGACGAAGGCTGCGACTTCGATTTTCTGGTGGGCTGCAGAGGCTCCGCCGTTCCCCGTCATTCACACTGATCCACCATGACCCCCAGATACCGCGGCATCTTCCCGGTGGTGCCGACCACCTTCACCGAACAGGGCGCGCTCGACCTCGAGAGCCAGAAGCGCTGCGTCGACTTCATGATCGACGCGGGCTCGGACGGCCTGTGCATCCTGGCCAACTTCTCCGAGCAGTTCGTGCTGTCCGACGACGAGCGCGAGGTGCTCACGCGCACGGTGCTCGAGCATGTGGCGGGCCGCGTGCCGGTGATCGTCACCACCACGCACTACAGCACCCGCATCTGCGCCGAGCGCAGCCGGCGCGCGCAGGACATGGGCGCCGCCATGCTGATGGTGATGCCGCCCTACCACGGCGCCACCTTCCGCGTGCCCGAGCCGCAGATCTTCGAGTTCTACGCCGGCCTGTCCGATGCGGTGAACATCCCGATCATGATCCAGGACGCGCCCGCGAGCGGCACGCTGCTGTCGGCGGCCTTTCTCGCGCGCATGGCTCGCGAGATCGAGCACGTCGCCTACTTCAAGATCGAAACGGCCGGTGCCGCGTCGAAGCTGCGCGAGCTGATCCGCCTGGGCGGCGATGCGGTCGAAGGCCCGTGGGACGGCGAAGAGGCCATCACGCTGATGCCCGACCTCGATGCCGGCGCCACCGGCTCGATGACCGGCGGCGGCTATCCCGACGGCATCCGCCCGATCATCGAGGCGCACCGCGCGGGCGACCGCGACAAGGCCTTCGCCCTCTACCAGCAGTGGCTGCCGCTCATCAACTACGAGAACCGCCAGGCGGGCCTCCTGGCCTGCAAGTCGCTCATGAAGGAGGGCGGCGTGATCGCTTGCGAGGCGCCGCGCCATCCGCTGCCGGCGATGCACCCCGAGACGCGCGCCGGCCTGATCGAGACGGCGAAGCGGCTCGACCCGATGGTGCTGCGCTGGGGGCGTTGACAGTGGCGCCGCGCCCCTTGACGAAGTAGGGCGCGACGATCTCGGTCAGCCAGTCCATCACGGCCAGCACGCGCGGTGCGAGCTGGCGCCGGTTGGCATAGAGCAGCGAAACCGGCATCGGGCGCGCGCTGAACTCCGGCATCACCTGCACCAGCCCGCCCGCGGCCAGGCTCGCTTCCAGGCCCGCGAACGGCGCCTGGATCAGGCCCAGGCCGGCCCGCGCGGCCGCCTGGTAGGCGTCGGTGCCGTTCACCGTGACGGTCGCCGCCACGGGCCATGTCCTGTACACGCCATCGGCGGGGTCGAGGTACTCCCAGCCTGCGTCGCTGGAGGCGAGCGTCTGCGCGAAATGAACGACCTGGTGCTGCGCCAGGTCGTCGAGCGTGCGGGGCGTGCCGTGCGCGCGCAGGTAGCCGGGGCTCGCCGCATTGGCCATGCGCAGTGCACCGAGCGGCCGCGCGACGAGTTCCGAATCCCCGAGCATGCCCACGCGCAGCACGCAGTCGAAGCCTTCGTGCACCAGGTCGACACGGCGGTCCGAGGTGCTGATGCCGACTTCGAGCGCGGGATGCCGCGCGAGGAATTCGGGCAGGCGCGGAATGACGAGGTCGCGCGCGATGGCGTTCGGCAGGTCGACGCGCAGCCGACCCGTGAGGCCGCCGGCGTGCGAACGGAACATGGTGGCGAGCTGCTCGCCCTCGGCCAGGTAGTCCTTGCAGCGGTCGAGGAAGCGCGCCCCGTCCTCGGTGAGCCGCACGCTGCGCGTGGTGCGCTGCAGCAGCCGCGTGCCCAGCCGCTCCTCGAGCTGCTGCACGGCCACCGAGACGCGCGCGCGGGTCAGGCCGAGCTGGTCCGCAGCACGGCTGAAGCTCGCGAGCTCGGCCACCCTCGAGAAGATGCGCAATTCATCGGTGTTCATGGCCGAGGATTGTTTCCTTTTTGGTTGACAGTGTGCGCAGTTTCCCGGAATTTATCTTTCTGACGGTAATTTTTAAAGTCCACCCATCGACTCATCGATCAACCCACCAAGGACTTTGAAATGACAGCTTCCACAACCGCCAACCCCTTGCGCATCGCACTCGTCACCGGCGGCAGCCGCGGCCTCGGCCGCAGCGCCGCGCTGGCGCTCGCCGCCGATGGCGTCGACGTGATCCTCACCTACGTGTCGAACGACGCCAGCGCGCAGGCGGTGGTGGCGCAGATCGAGGCGAAGGGGCGCCGCGCCGTCGCCCTCAGGCTCGATGTCGGGGACAGCACGACCTTCGCCGCATTCGCGGATTCGGTGAAGGCGGCGCTGGCTGCCACCTGGCAGCGCGAGCGCTTCGACTTCCTGGTGAACAACGCCGGCGTGGGCCTGCACGCGAACTTCGAGGACACGACGGAAGCCCAGTTCGACATGCTCTTCAACGTGCACTTGAAGGGGCCGTACTTCCTCACGCAGAAGCTGCTGCCGCTCATCAACGACGGCGGACGCATCGTCAACGTATCGTCGGGGCTCACCCGGTTCTCGATCGCCGGTGCATCCGCCTATGCCGCGATGAAGGGCGGCGTGGAAACGCTCACACGCTACCTCGCGAAGGAACTCGGCGCGCGCGGCATTGCGGCCAACACGATCGCGCCGGGTGCGATCGAAACCGACTTCAGTGGAGGCATGGTGCGCGACAACCCGCAGGTGAACGCGATGGTGGCCGGTTTCACCGCGCTCGGACGCGCGGGCCAGCCCGACGATATCGGCGGAGTGATCGCGCTCTTGTTGGGGGAGGGCAGTCGCTGGGTGAATGCCCAGCGCATCGAAGCTTCCGGAGGGATGCTGGTCTGAGCGCGCAGCCCCGGCCGCTTGGGGCTCAGCTCTTCTCGAGCTCGCTCACTTGCAGGGACAGGTCGAACAGCTTCGACTTGCTCGCGTAGTAGCGGTCGAGCCGCCATTCCTTCAGGATGTCCATGGCGAGCTCGAAGCTCTTGTAGTCGAGGCTGTAGAGCGTGACCAGCTCGAAGCTGCGTTCGGATTCGAGCGCCAACACGAGCTGCGCCAGGATTTTGGACGACTCGTTGGCCGGGTCCGTTTCTATGAATCGGCGAGCGACCTTGATGGCATTCATGGGATAGTGTTCCTCGGTAGGCAGAGACCGAGAACTATAGCTAGCACGCCCTCGTGCTTTATGACAGTCGTGTGACATGCGAAGGTCATTGCCCTTGACGGGCATGGCGCATGCATCCACCGCCGCCCGGTGCGGGCGGCGGGGACGCCGCTGGATCGCGTGCTTCAGCGCTTCAGCGCATCGGTGCCGGCATGGGAGCCGGCATCGGCGCCGGCTCCATCGGCGCGATGGGCGCAATGGCCGGCGGCGGGACCCGCGAAGGCGCGGGCATCGGCGCCGGCATCGCGGCGGCGGGTGCCGGCATGACGACGGTGGTGACCGATTCGCGGATCACGCCGCCGCCCATCACGCTGCCATCCACATTGCCGCGGGTGTTGCCGCTGCCGCCCATCACGCGGGCCTCGCAGTCGGCGCGGTCGGCCGGTGGCTGGAGCCCGCAGCGCGCGAGGGCGTTGCGCTGGTAGTCGGGCGCGCTGGTCAGGCCGCCGCGTGCGGCTTCCTGGCGTGCGGCGCCGGCCTCGCGGATGCAGGCCGCGCGGTCCTGCTGGTTGTGGCCGCAGACCGCGAGTTCCTGCTGGTAGGTGGAATCGCCGCGGCGCGGCTGGGCCGAGGCCGAGGTGGCGGCGGCCAGGCCGCCCACGGCAATCAGGGCGGCAATCATCGAACGGGTGGTGCTGTTCATGGGGTGCTCCTTGGAGTGACCTGAAACATGAAACTGTTGRACAAGTCGGGCCGCGCCGGGTTCCTTGCGGCCCCTGCCGGTCAGCGCGCGGGTGCGGCCGGCTGTACCGGCTGTGCCGGCAGCGGTGTCACTGTTTCGCGGATGACGCCGCCGCCCATCACGCTGCCTTCGGTGCTGGTGCGTGCGCCGCCCTGCAGGCGCGCCTCGCAGTCGGCGCGGTCGGCCGCGGGCTGTTCGCGGCAGCGCGCCATGGCATTGGCGTCGTAGCGGCCGGGGCTCGCGCTCGTGAGGCCGTTGCGGCCCGCTTCCTGGCGCGCGGCGCCGGCTTCGCGCAGGCAGGCCGCGCGGTCCTGCTGCACGCCGTCGCAGGTGGCGCGCTCCTGCTG
>NZ_JBFTPJ010000446.1:0-4639 GCF_056398445.1 Variovorax sp. 01T439_2 | reverse complement strand
CGATCCCAAGGGCAACAGGATGGCGGCCATCAACATCCGCTGCCTCGAAGGCATCGACCTGGATGCAGTGCCGGTGCAGCATTTCGACGGGCGTTCGAAGTAGGCCCTGGGGCAGTCACCGGCTTGCGCCGGCACGGCCAATCCCGTACGCTGGCCTGGCGTCCACGTGCAGCACCCGAGCCCTTGCGGGCCGCCGGGCCGGTCTTGCGGGCGCGTAAGGAGTGCATGCCATGCCAAGCCGATCGAACGGCCTTGCGGCCGAAATGCAGGCCGTGCGAACGCTGGCGCTGGTGGGTGCCGCAGCCGCCGGCAAAAGCTCGCTGGCCGAGAACCTGCTGCACAAGGCCGGCGCCATCGCAGCCTGCGGCAGCATCGAGCGCGGCAGCACCGTCAGCGATCACGACCCGCTCGAGCGCCGCATGCAGCACTCGCTCAACGCATCGGTGATGCACCTCACGCACGGCGGCACGCGCATCCACCTGATCGACACGCCCGGCGGGCCCGATTTCCTCGGCCAGAGCCTGCCGGCGCTGGAGGCGGTCGAGACGGCGGCGGTGGTCATCAATGCCGCGACCGGCATCGAGCCGATGACGGTGCGCATGATGGAGTACGCGGCCTCGCGCCACCTGGCGCGCATGATCATCGTCAACAAGATCGACTCGCAGGGTGTTTCGCTGGCGGGCCTGCTGGCGGACATCCAGGCCACCTTCGGCCGCGAATGCCTGCCGCTGAACCTGCCCGACGGGGTCGGCCGTCAGGTGGTGGACTGCTTCTTCAACCGCTTCGGGCAGTCCGACTTCGGCCCGGTCGAGGCGGCGCACCGCGCGCTGGTGGAGCAGGTGGTCGAGGTCGACGCGGCCTTCGTCGACCGCTACCTCGAGGAGGGCGACGTGGATCCGGCCGAGCTGCACGCGCCGCTCGAACAGGCACTGCGCGAAGGCCACCTGATCCCGGTGTGCTTCGTCTCGTCGCGCAGCGGCGCCGGCGTGGCCGAACTGCTGGACGTGATCGTCAAGCTGCTGCCCGATCCGACCGAAGCCAACCCGCCGGACTTCATCGTTGGCGAGGGTGCAGAGGCCAGGCCCATGGAGGCCAGCCCCGACCCGTCGCTGCACGTGCTGGCGCATGTGTTCAAGGTCACGGTCGACCCCTATGTCGGCAAGCTGGGCATCTTCCGCGTGCACCAGGGCACGGTCACCCGCGACAGCCAGCTCTACATCGGCGACGGACGCAAGCCCTTCAAGGTGGGGCACCTGTTCATGCTCCAGGGCAAGGATCACGTCGAGGTGTCGCATGCGGTGCCGGGCGACATCGTGGCGGTGGCCAAGGTCGAGGAGATCCATTTCGATGCCGTGCTGCACGACGCGGCGGAAGACGCCCACGTGCACCTCGCGCCGCTGCCGTTTCCGGTGCCGGTGCACGGCCTGGCCGTGGAGCCCAAGCGACATGGCGACGAGCAGCGCGCCTGGGAGATCCTCGGCAAGCTCGCGGCCGAGGACCCGTGCCTGCGCATCGAGCACGTGGCCGCGACCAACGAGACGGTGCTCTACGGGCTTGGCGAGTTGCACCTGCGCATCGTGCTCGAGCGCCTGCGCGAGGTGTACCGCTTCGAGGTCCAGACGCGGCCGCCGCGCATCGCCTACCGCGAGACCGTGAGCGCGCCGGCCGAGGGCCACCACCGCCACAAGAAGCAGACCGGCGGCGCCGGCCAGTTTGCCGAGGTCTTCCTGCGCATCGAGCCGCTCGCGCGCGGCGCGGGTTTCCAGTTTGGGGACGAGGTCAGGGGCGGCGCGATCCCGGGCCAGTTCATTCCCGCGGTGGAGAAGGGCGTGCGCGAGGTGCTGGCGTACGGCGCAATCGCAGGCTACCCCGTGGTCGACGTGCGCGTGGTGGTGTACGACGGCAAGCACCACAGCGTCGACAGCAAGGACATCGCCTTTGCGACCGCCGGCCGCAAGGCCTTCATGGCCGCGATCCGCGAGGCCCGGCCGGTGGTGCTCGAGCCGATCGTGCAGATCGAGATCGCCGTGCCCGAGCATGCCGTGGGCGACGTCACGAGCGACCTGTCGGCTCGGCGCGGCCTGGTCACCGGCACCTCGGGCCTGGGAGGCGGCACCGTGGCCATCGGCGGGCAGGTGCCCGAGGCCGAGCTCGCCAGCTATCAGTCGCGGCTCAATGCAATGACCAGCGGCCAGGGCCGCTACACCATCGCGCTGTCGCACTACGAAGCGGTGCCGCCGGCGGTCCAGCAGGCGCTGGTGAGCCAATACCAGGTGCGTGACGAGGAATAGCATCGCGCCTGCCGTCCACGCTGTACCGAGGCGGCGTGTGACGCCGACCATCGAACGGCGGCACCATGCGTCGGGCTCGAACGCCAAGAGCCCAGTAGCCCGTGCGCGAGACCGAATGCAACGTCCGATCCGAGTCGACGGGTATCGCGGCTACAACGAGACATCGAACCGACGGCGGAAGTCGCCTGGCGTGCATCCTTCAATGCTGCGAAAGAACTTGGTGAAGTTGGTCGCCTCATCGAAGCCAAGCCGCTGCGCGATGACGGAAATCGGCGTCTCCGTATGTACGAGCAGGCGCTTGGCTTCCAACGCAAGGCGCGAGGCAATAAAGGCCTTCGCACCGACGCCAGCCACCGCACTGCAGATGCGAGTAAGAGTCTTCTCGGAACATCCCATGGCATGTGCATAGCGCGAAACGTGATGCCACTGATGCACCTTCGCGTCCAAAAGCCGTTTGAAAAGACGAAAGCGCTCCGGCGCGTCGGCCGATGCTCCAGCGGGCGGCTGTTGCTCGGTGTGAAAGATGTGCAGCCGCATCACGAGCGTTGCCAGTTCACTCTGGAGCAGCCAGTTCAGCAGCGGTTGCCGGGCTTCGAGCACGCACTCCTCCTCGAGCCGCGCGAGCGTGTCGGCCAAGAACCGACCCGTCGACCGATCGAGGCGCAGATGGCCAGGAAGCGCATCGATCAGTTCAGGCATCTGAAGGCGTTCCTCGCCTTGCGAAGCCTGCAGCAGTTCGGGTCTGAACAGCAGGAGGTTTGCGTCCCAGCGGCTTCCCGGGCCGAAGCGGTGAACCTGTCCGGGCCGGATGGTCAGCAGCGATCCCGCGCCACACTCGATGTGCCTGAAGTCCACCACAGCGCGGCATTTCCCGCGTCTGACGTGCACGAACATGTGAAAGTCGTAGCGGTGGTGACGCTGGAGGTGGGCTTGGGGCACCCTTCGTCTTAAGTCCGACATAGAGAAGACCTCGAGATCCAGTGTGCTCTCGGCCGAGGGCCGATATTGGACCTGCTCGATATCGATGGGTCTCGTTCCGCGCGGCATCGACCCATTCTGTCCGATATTCACCATTCAGCAACCGACTTTGATCGTGTCGAACACGCCGGCAACTCGAACAATATGGGTACGCGGGCACCGGGCGGCCACCAAGCCCCGCGTCCCATCCCGATAGACATTCCGAGGCGACAGATGCAAACCACAAACCGACAGTTCATGACTCGCTTCGTGGAGTTCATCAACACAGCGGACCCGCGGCTCGCCACAGAGTTGGTTTCTCCGGACGCCGTGTTTCAAGTTCCTGGGCGCGCCGAACCCGTGCGCGGGCCACAAGGCTACCTGGAGATCATCGGGATGATGCGCGGCGGATTCCCCGACGTTCAATGGACTCTTGAGGAAACCGTCATCGAAGGCGATGTCATCGCTGCGCGATTCACGATGCGTGGGACGCATCGCGGAGCTTTTTTCGGCGTGCCTCCCACAGGCAAGACGATTGCCGTGCAAGCGCTGAACATTTATCGATTCTCGACCGGGAAGATCGTCTCCGAAGTGGGGCAACCGGACCTGCTCGGACTGATGCAGCAGATCGGCGCATTGCCGCGTTCCTGAGGCCCAAGGCTGGACCAAAGGACCGCTTCCGCTGCATCGCTGCCGCGCGGGTAGGGATGGAGCAAACCTTGTGGGCGGCCAGGCCGTCGCGCTCTACCGCAATTTCGCTGCGTCGAAGATCCGTCGCTTGGCGTTGAGGATATGGAGCCGTGTTGCCTCGGCGGCGTCGGCCGGGGATCGTTTCTCGATGGCGTCGAGGATCTGCTGGTGCTCCATCTGGACCAGCCGGACACGCTCGACGGTCATCTTCGATCGCACGCTGCGCGCCAGTTCCATGAATTGCCTGATGGGCGCGACACTCGTTTCGACGGCGGCCACGAAGAACTGGTTGTGCGAGGCCCTCGCGATCGCCCTGTGGAAGCGGACGTCGTCTTCGATGCCTTTGTTTCCACCCTCCATGGCCAGGGTCTGCGCTTCCAGGCAGGCTCTGATCGTCGTCAGGTCGTCGGCAGTGCGGAACTCCGCCGCGGCGGCCGCCGCCCCCGATTCAACAACTGTGCGGTAGGCGTAATACCGCTCGATGTCCGAATAGTTCCTGATGGGGGGCATGCTCGATGCCGGTGTCCCGGGGGCCCGCACGACCTGGCTGCCGGAGCCGCGGCGGGACTCGATGATCCCGTCCGACCGCAGCCTCGACAGTGCCTCCCGGACGGTCGGCCGCGAGACCCCGAATTGCGAGGCCAGTTCGCTTTCCGTCGGCAGCTTTTTCGAGTCGACGTAGTCCCCGCGCAGGATGGCTT
>NZ_JBFTPJ010000445.1:0-4647 GCF_056398445.1 Variovorax sp. 01T439_2 | reverse complement strand
GGCTGGAACACCTTCTTTGCGCCGGCCAGCATGCCCAAGGCCAAGGCCGAACGCCTGGCCGCCACCATCCGCGAGGTCATGCAGGATGCGGACACGCAGCGCAAGTTCAAGGACGCCGGCATGACGCCGGTGGTGAGCACGCAGGCCCAGACCGCGGCGATGCTCAAGGCCTACAAGGCGCAATGGGCGCCCGTGGTGCAAAAGTCCGGCTACCAGCCCTGACCTTTCCAAAAGACATGACCAGACCCAACATCATCTTCATCGTGGCCGACGACCTCGGCTATGCCGACCTCGGCTGCTACGGCGGCCGCGATGCCGCCTTCGGCCCCGTGTCGCCCGTGCTCGACGACCTGGCGGCCAACGGGCTGAAGCTCACGCAGGGCTACTCGAACTCGCCCGTGTGCTCGCCCACGCGCTTTGCGATGATCACCGCGCGCTACCAGTACCGCCTGCGCGGCGCGGCCGAGGAACCCATCAACAGCAAGAGCCGCGGCAGCACCACGCTCGGCCTGCCGACCGACCATCCCACGCTGCCTTCGCTGCTGAAGGCCGGCGGCTACCAGACCGCGCTCATCGGCAAGTGGCACCTGGGCTATCCGCCCACCTTCGGGCCGCTGCGCTCGGGCTACGACGAGTTCTTCGGGCCGATGTCGGGCGGCGTCGACTACTTCACGCATTGCGACTCCACCGGCCGCCACGACCTGTGGTTCGGCGAGGAAGACAAGCAGGAAGAGGGCTACCTCACCGACATCCTTTCGAAGCGCGCCGTCGACTACGTGGAGCGCATGGCAAAGCAGGACGCGCCCTTCTTCCTGAGCCTGCACTACACCGCGCCGCACTGGCCCTGGGAAACGCGGGACGACGCCGACAAGGCGCCGCTCGTGAAGGACAACTTGTTCGACCTGGCCGGCGGCAACATCCACGTGTACCGCCGCATGATCCATCACATGGACGAAGGCATCGGCTGGATCATGGCCGCGCTGCGCAAGCACGGCATGGCCGACAACACGCTGGTGGTGTTCACCAGCGACAACGGCGGCGAGCGCTTCTCCGACAACTGGCCGCTGGTGGGCGGCAAGATGGACCTGACCGAAGGCGGCATCCGCGTGCCATGGATCGCGCACTGGCCCGCGGTGATTGCCAAGGGCGGCGAGAGCCGGCAGCTGTGCATGACCATGGACTGGTCCGCCACCATGCTCGATGCGGCCGGCGTCAAGGCCGATGCGGACTACCCGCTGGACGGCGTGTCGCTGATGCCCGTGCTGAAGGACGCCAGGCACAGCTTCCGCCGTCCGCTGCACTGGCGCATGAACCACCGCGACCAGCAGGCCATGCGCGACGGCGACTGGAAGTACCTGAAGGTCGACGGCAACGAGTACCTCTTCAACATTCCGGCCGACGAGCGCGAGCGCGCGAACCTGGGCAAGAAGGAGCCGCAGCGGCTCGCGGCCATGCGGGAAGACTGGCTGGCCTGGAACGCAACCATGCCCGCGATTCCGGAGGATGCGACCGTGAGCCTGGGCTACTCGGTCAAGGACATGCCGCAGCGCTGAACCCAGGCGAGGGAACGGGCGGACCCGCCGCCGCGTCCCTTCGCCGATCCTTCACCTGTTCACGCCAAGCGAGGCCCTGCGAGCAGAAGCGGCCAGCTCAGACGCGGAGGCAGCGCCCGCCTCCAGCGAACACCATGCGGCTGCGGGCTTGCCCGCCTCGAGCGAACACCATGCCGCTGTGGGCTTGCCCGCCTCCAGCGAACACCATGCGGCTGCAGGCTTGCCCGCCTCCAGCGAGCACCATGCGGGCGCATCCTTGCCCGGCGCGTATCGGGCTGCGGCCGCCGGCTCGCCGAATTCCTCGGCGGTCAGGCGCTGCATCTCCAGGAAGGCCGCCTGCAGCGCCTTGGCGTCTTCCTCGCCGCGCAGGCCGAGGTACGGAAAGTGGTGCAGGAAGTAGCCGAAAGTGGTTTCGCAATCGGCTGCGTACTTTCTCGTGTCGAGGATGTGCATGTGCCAGAAGCGGTCGACGTCCTGCTCGGGAGCGAGCGTCAGCTCGGGGTGCCTGGCGTGCAGTATCAGGTAGCGTTTGTAGGCCACCTCCATCTGGTCCGCATAGCCGGCCGACCAGCCGTAGCCGTCCTCTTTGCGGCAGGCCTTGAACTTGATCGGCGTGAGGTCGATCGCCTCGATGGCGGCGATCGTCTGCTCCAGTGTCTTGCGCTGGGTGGAATGGATCATGAATGCTCCTGTGAAGTTGCGGGAAGGTCCGAGCGAACGTGCCCGGTGACGATTGCTTCAGGAGCTCGGCCGTCAGGCCGCCTCCGATGGAGCAAACTGGTTGCGCAGGTGACGCGCCATGAAATTGCGCACCTCGTCGGAAGGCACGGGCTTGCACAGCCAATAGCCCTGGGCCTCGTCGCAACCGTGGCTGCGCAGGTAATCGAGCTGGGCCGTGGTCTCGATGCCCTCGGCGACCACTTTCATCCGCAGCCCGTGGGCCAGGGTGATGATGCCGTCGATGAGCGCCCGCGCGTCGGCGTCCTGCGACAGGTCGTTGATGAAGGAGCGGTCGATCTTGACCGTCGACAGCGGGAAGTGCTTGAGGTAGGAGAGCGAGGAATAGCCCGTTCCGAAATCGTCGATGGCGAGGCCGACGCCCATGTCCCGGATCGCCCTGAGCAACGTCGCCGCATGCTCGGGGTTCGCCATCACCGCGCCTTCGGTGATCTCCAGCTCCAGCAGCGACGGCTCCAGCCCCGAGGCTTCCAGGACGGCCTGGATGTCGGCGATGAGCGTGCGGCTTTCGAATTGGCGCGGCGATAGATTGACGCTCATCAACACCTTCGGCAAACCGTATTTCTGCCACGAACGCGAATCGGCGCAAGCCCTCTCCAGCGCCCATTTGCCCAAGGACACGATCAGGCCGAGCTCTTCGGCGATTGGAATGAACTGCACCGGCGGGATCATGCCCAGGATCGGATGGTGCCAGCGCATCAGCGCCTCGACACCGACGATTCGCTGGGTCTGCAGATCCATCTTCGGCTGGTAGTGCATTTCGAGCTCGCCACGCTCCAAGGCATGGCGCAGCGCGCTTTCGAGCATCAGCTGTTCGGTATTCTGCGCATTCATCTTCGCGGCGTAGAACCGGAAGGTGTTGCGGCCTCTTTCCTTGGCCCGGTACATCGCCGTATCGGCATTCTTCAAGAGCGCTTCGGCGTCTGCGCCGTTGTCCGGATAGATGCTCACGCCGACGCTGGCGCTGACGTGCAGTTCGCGCCCCGCGAGGAAGAAAGGCTCGGCGCAGCAGGCCAGCACTTTTTCGGCGAGCCCCGCGGCATCGTTTGCGCTGGACAGGTTCTCCAGGAGCAGCACGAACTCATCGCCACCGAAACGCGCCACGACATCCGCCTCGCGCAGCAGCGCCGTGAGGCGCTCGCCGCAGATCTTGATCATCTCGTCGCCCACGCCGTGGCCCAGCGTGTCGTTGATGTGCTTGAAGCGATCCAGGTCGACGAATATCACCGCGAACTGCTTTTGATGGCGGTTGCTGCGCTTGATGGCGCGAGCAAGCTCGTGTTGCAGCGCAGCGCGGTTGAACAGCCCGGTCAGTCCATCGTGGCTGGCCATGAAACGAAGGCTTCTCTCCGCCTGCTTGCGCTGCTTGTACTGGGCGATCTGCAAGGCGATCACACGCAGCGACTCCTGCGTCTGGGCGTCGACGGCGTACGGATTGGAGCCAAGGAGCTCCAGCGCCGTGATCGAATCGGTCACGGCCATCGGCACGACGACGCCGACGGCCAGCCCGGCCTCGCGGGCCATCGCATCGCGCGCGAAATGGCCCGGAGCCGCCAGCACGTCGATCTGCACGATGCCGCCGGTTTTCCAGGCGCGGCCCAGCGAGCCTTCGTCGGCCCGGTATTCGAACGACCGGCTGTCGGAGGCGAATTGCCGCACCGCCGGGGGAATGTGGTCGGCATGCCAGGCGGCGGCGCAGCGAACCACGCCGTCCTCGCCAACGCTCCACAACGCGCCGCAGTCCCAGCGCAGGTCGGTGCACAGGGCTTCCAGCGCTTGGGTGATCACCGTCTCGGCCCTGCCATCGCCGGCAAGCAGCCGGGCAATCCTGTATTCGAGCCCCTGGCGCAACGCATCCTTGCGCGGCCGCGTGGCGTCGCGCACGGTGCCGCGCACCATCGTCTTTCCGTCTTCTTCGGCCGACTGCGCGATGACGTGGAGCCAGCGCTCGGTGCCGTCGGGCAGGCACAGGTGATGCTCGAATTCGCTGCGTTCCATGGACCGGGAGGCCTGCGCGATCTGCTGTTCGACCGCGGGGCGTTCTGCGGCCGGAACACGCGAGAGCAGCGCGGGCAGCTCCGGCCGCAAGTGGCCGGCCTCGAAGCCCAGGATGCGCCGGGCTTCTTCGGAGCACTGCAGGGCTCCGGTTTCGGGATCGAGGATCCAGCTGCCCAGGCTTGCCAGGTGCTGCGCCTCCTCCAGCTGCCGTTCGCTCGTGCGCAGGTGGCGGGTCATCTCGTTCGCCAGGATCTGGGCTCGGCTGCGTGCGGTGGTCAACGAAAAGACGATGCCGGCAAGCAGCATGCTGGTGGCCAGGCCGCCGACGACGATGAACCACGGGATCGCCTTGTCGAGC
>NZ_JBFTPJ010000444.1:0-4663 GCF_056398445.1 Variovorax sp. 01T439_2 | reverse complement strand
TCGCGATGCCGAGCAGGGACACCAGCAGCAGCGCCGCGAACATCATCGGGATCTCGGTGCGGAAGCTCGATTCGAGGATGCGCGAAGCCAGCCCCGTCTCCTTGCCCGCGGTGCCGGCCGTGAACTCCGCCACCACCGCACCGATCAGGCTCAGGCCGCCCGCGATCTTCAGGCCCGCCATGAAGTAGGGCAGCGCGCTCGGCGCGAGCAGGTAGCGGAAGGTCTGCCACGGCGAGGCCTTGTAGAGCTGGAACAGGTCGCGCAGGTTGCTGTCGGCGCTTTTCAGGCCGATGACGGTGTTCGACAGGATCGGGAAGAAGGCCACGATCCACGCGCACAGCAGGAGCGCCGCGGTGGTGCTCGACACGTAGATCAGTATCAGCGGCGCGATCGCGATGATCGGCGTCACCTGCAGGATCACGGCGATCGGGAACAGGCCGATCTCCACCCACTTGAAGAGCGCGAAGGCAATGGCCAGCAGCACGCCGCCCACGATGGCCGCGCCGAGCGCGAGCAGCGTGAGCTTCACCGTGAACCACAGCGCGCTGGAGAGCGAGCCCCAGTTGTCGAACAGCGTGCGAAGAATGAGCGAAGGCGCGGGCAGGATGTAGTGCGGGATGTTGTTGGCGCGCACCATCCATTCCCAGGCCAGCAGCAGCGCAATGACGATGCCCGCGGGCACCGCGATGCGCAGCATCGACTCGCGCCGGCGCAAGCCGTCTTCGTGTGCGCGCAGCGCGGCCTCGGAGGGCGCCGTGTCCGCGTCCGCGAGCGCGGCGGGCTCATCAGTGATCGATGTCGACGCCATGCAGGGCTCCATGCAGGGATTGCGACACGGCGGTGCAGTGCGCGTTGTAGCGGCTCGAGGTGCGGAATTCCTCGCCGCGCGGATAGGGCTCGTCGATGCGGATCTCGTCGATCACGCGGCCCGGGCGCGCGGCCATCACCACGATGCGGTTCGAGAGGTACACCGACTCATACACGCTGTGGGTGACGAACACCACCGAGAAACGGTGCTCGCGCCAGATCGCGAGCAGGTCGTTGTTGAGCTTGATGCGCGTCATCTCGTCGAGCGCGGCAAAGGGCTCGTCCATCAGCAAGAGGCGCGGATGCGTGACCAGCGCGCGCGCGATCGACACGCGCATCTTCATGCCGCCCGAAAGCTCGCGCGGGTACACGCCCGCAAAGCGCGAGAGGCCGACCATCTCGAGCGCCTGCTGCACCACCGGCGCGGCCGCATCGCGGCTCTGGCCCGCGAGCTTGAGCGGCAGCCAGACGTTGTCGAACACCTTGGCCCAGGGCATGAGCGTGGGCTCCTGGAACACGAAGCCCAGGTCGCGGTCGCTCTGCGTCTTGCCGGTGTTGGCGCCGGACCACTGCATCTCGCCCGAGCTGAGCCGGGTCAGGCCGGCGATCAGCCTGAGCGCGGTGCTCTTGCCGCAGCCCGAGGGGCCGAGAAAGCTGATGAAGTCGTGCTCGCCGATGTCCAGCGTCATGCCCTGCAGCGCGAGCGTGCCGTTGGCAAAGCGCTTGCTGACATGACGCAGGCTGACCAGCGGCGAAGAAGAGGTCGCGAGGCTTTCCATGGTGGGTGCGAGCCTAGCGCCAGGCAGGTTCGTTGGCGAGGCGCGACAGCGGGAAGCGGTCCACCTCCTGCAGCAGCTCCACGAAGCGCCGCCCCACGTGGTCGAGCACCGCGGCGCCCTTCTCGGCGGTGGCGCGCGTGGCGTCGCCGGCCGCGCCCGCGGGGTTGATGTCGTGCATCTGCCAGCCGAGCTTGCCGCTGGGCGTGATGGAGAGGAATTGGTTCTCGGCGGCGAGGTCTTCGGTCATCGAGCGGAAGTTGCGGAACTGGTCGGGACGCACGTCGTTCGGCGCGAGGTGCAGCATGACCGAGCTTTCCAGGTCGCCGGCATGGATGCCGTGCTTGCCCTCGTGCGCGGTGAAGAGCCCCTCGGGCAGGCCCAGCGTGTACCAGTTGGCGGCCACGACCATCATGCCGTGTTCCTCGCGCAGGTCGCGCGCCACGATGTCCATCACGCTCATCTGCCCGCCGTGGCTGTTGTAGAGCACCAGCTTGCGCACGCCGGCCTTCGCCACGCAGGCGCCGATGTCCTTCCACAGCGCGATCAGCGTGGTGGCCGAGACGGTGAGCGTGCCCGGGTAGCGCGAATGCTCGTTGCTCTTGCCGTAGGCCACGGTGGGCAGGAAGAGCACCGGCAGGTCGCCCGGCAGGTGCGGGAGCGTGGCGCGGACCATGCCGTCGATGGTGGCGGTGTCGGTCGACATCGGCAGGTGGGGGCCGTGCTGCTCGGTCGCGCCCACCGGCAGCACGGCGATCAGCCGTTCGCGGTCCAGGCGGGAGAACTCTTCGCTGGTCAGGTCGGACCAGAAGCGGCTGCGCAGGGGGTGCGGGTTCATCGTGGCGTACCTCGTGATGGCGGGCAACAGGGGCGGGATGATGAGTTAAATTATCCAATCGGTCAAAAAAAGATGGCTCGGCAATAACCCCCATGCCGCTGCCGCGTGAAATGCGGCGGCCACTTGATGGCGGCCTTCCATGGGCATATAAGTCATCCATGGTTCCTTGACTCGTCGCAAGACGAAAGGGGGCGCTATGAAGAGGCGCATCTACTGGCTGATGCCGGACCTGGCGAGCGCCAGGCGGGCAATGGACGATCTGGTGTGGGCACGCGTCGACGCCGCGCACATTCATTTCGCCGGACCGGAAGGCATGGACATGGCCGGGCTCCATGCGGCCAACGTGTGGCAGACCTCGGACCTCGTCCACGCAGCCAAGACCGGGTGGGTGGTCGGCAGTGCCTGCGGCATCGTCGTCGGCCTCGTGGCCGCGCTGCTGTTCCCGATTTTCGGCGACGGCCCCGAATGGGAAGTGGCGGTGCTGGTGGCCCTGCTGGGCGGCGTGGTCGGCGCCTGGTCGGCCAGCATGATCGGCATTTCGATCCCGAGCCCCAGGCTGCAACGTTTCGAGGGCGCCATCGCGCAGGGGCAGATCCTGCTGATGGTGGACCTGCCGCGTTCGCGCGTGCGGGACATCGAGGCGCTGCTGCGCTCCGCGCATCCCGAAGCCCGGTTCGAGGGCGAAGAGCCGCAAGTCCCGGCCTTTCCCTGAAGCGCGCGCATGAGCCCGGAAACCATGCCGAGCCGCAGGAGCGCACATGACCATGGCCGTCGCCCTGCTGCTCATCGTGCTCGGCTCGGTGCTGTTCCACGTCTTCAATCCGTGGTGGACGACGCCCCTTGCGTCGAACTGGCAGCCGATGGACGACACCCTGTCCATCACGCTGCTGATCACGGGGATCTTCTTCATTGCCATCAACGTGTTCGTCGCCTACATGCTGGTGCGCTTTCGCCACCGCGAGGGACGCCGCGCGGCGCATGAGCCCGAGAACAGGAAGCTCGAGCGCTGGCTGATCGGCGGCACCACCGTCGGCATCATGGCGCTGCTGGCGCCCGGCCTCGTGGTGTACGCGAACTATGTCAGGGAGCCCCGCGACGCCCTCGTGCTCGAGGTGCTGGGCCAGCAATGGCAATGGCGCTTCCGCTTCCCGGGCGAGGACGGCAAGCTGGGCGCGACCGATGCGCGCTTTGTCAGCGCCACCAATCCGTTCGGCATCGACCCCGCCGACCGCGCCGGCCAGGACGACCTCCTGATCGCCGGCAACGAGGTGCACCTGCCGCTCGGCAAGCCGGTGCTGGTGCTGATGCGTTCGAACGACGTGCTGCACGACTTCTTCGTGCCGAACTTCCGCGCCCGGATGAACATGGTGCCGGGACAGGTCAGCCGCTTCTGGTTCACGCCGGCCGTCGCGGGCCGCTACGAAGCGCTGTGCGCGCAGCTGTGCGGCGTGGGCCATCCCAACATGCGCGGCTACGTGGTGGTGGAAGACCCGGCGGCCTACCAGGCCTGGCACGCGGCGCTGCCGACCTTCGCCAAGTCGCAGGCCAAGGCGCCCGAGCCCCCGGCCGGCGCCGCCGGCGGCGATGCACGCGTCCAGCAGGGGCGCGCGCTGGCGGACAGCAAGGGCTGCGTGGCCTGCCACACGGTCGACGGCAGCGCGCGCGTGGGGCCGACCTGGAAGGGCCTGCACGGCAAGACCGAAACCATGGCGGACGGCAGCACCGCGCTGGTCGACGAAGCCTATCTGCGCAGCTTCATCCGCGATCCGCGGGCTCGCCAGGTGAAGGGCTTCCCGCCGGTCATGCCGAAGATCGAGTTGAGCGATGAAGAACTGGCCGCGCTGGTGGCCTATATCCAGAGTCTGGGCAGCCCGCCGGCGCAGGCTGCCGCCGAACAGAAGGCTGCGCGATGAACTCGTCCCACGCCGACGGCGGCGACCACCCCGCGCCGCAGAGCTTCCTGACCCGCTACGTCTGGAGCCAGGACCACAAGGTGATCGCGGTGCAGTACGCCTGCACCGCCATCGCAGTGGGCGTGGTGGGCGTGGTGCTGTCCAACCTGATGCGGCTGCAGCTCGGCTTTCCGGGCCAGTTCGAGTTCATCAACGCCGAGCGCTACTACCAGTTCGTGACCATGCACGGGATGATCATGGTGATCTACCTGCTCACGGCGCTGTTCCTCGGCGGCTTCGGCAACTACCTGATCCCGCTGATGGTGGGCGCGCGGGACATGGTGTTTCCC
>NZ_JBFTPJ010000443.1:0-4664 GCF_056398445.1 Variovorax sp. 01T439_2 | reverse complement strand
GCCGAAATGCGTCGTGCGGTCTTCGGCGTTGAAGAAGATCGCGGTCGGCAGCGTGGTGGCCGCGCCTTCGATGGGCAGCAGACGGGCGGCGCCGTCGACCCGGCAGGCCACGGCGGAATTGGAGGTGCCGAAGTCGATGCCGATCGTCGGCAGCGACGACGGTAACTTCACGCTCAAGATTCCCTGCGCAGCGCCGGGAACAGGATCACGTCGCGGATGCTCGGCGAATCGGTCAGCAGCATCATCAGCCGGTCGATGCCGATGCCGCAGCCGCCGGTGGGCGGCATGCCGTACTCGAGCGCACGAACGAAGTCGTGGTCGTAGAACATGGCCTCGTCGTCGCCGCTGTCCTTGGCGGCCACCTGCGCGTTGAAGCGTGCGGCCTGGTCTTCGGCGTCGTTGAGCTCGCTGAAGCCGTTGCCGAACTCGCGGCCCGTGATGTAGAGCTCGAAGCGCTCGGTGACCTCGGGGCGCTCGTCGTTGGCGCGCGCGAGCGGCGAAATTTCGGTCGGGTGCTCCATGATGAAGGTCGGCTGCCAGAGCTTCTCTTCCACCGTCTCTTCGAAGTACATCACTTGCAGGCTGGCGAGGCTGCGCTGCGAGAGCTTGTCCTTTTCTTCGCTCAGGCCGATCTTGCGCAGGGCGTTGATGAGCCAGGCGCTGTCGTCGACGGCGGGGCCGGCTTCCGTGTACTTGAGGATGGCTTCGCGGATCGTCAGGCGCTCGAAGGGCTGGGTCAGGTCGACCGGCTTGCCCTGGTAGGTGAGCTGCTGCGTACCCACGGCCTTGTCGGCAATGGTGCGGATCAGCGTCTCGGTGAAGTCCATCAGGTCGCGGTAGTTCCAGTAGGCCGCGTAGAACTCCATCATCGTGAACTCGGGGTTGTGCCGCACCGAGATGCCCTCGTTGCGGTAGCTCCGGTTGATTTCGAACACGCGCTCGAAGCCGCCGACGATCAGGCGCTTCAGGTAGAGCTCGGGCGCGATGCGCAGGAACATCTCCTGGTCGAGCGCGTTGTGGTGCGTCTTGAAGGGCTTGGCGTTGGCGCCGCCGGGAATGGGATGCAGCATCGGCGTCTCGACTTCGAGGAAGCCGTGGCCCACCATGAATTCGCGCAGCGCGCTCACGGCCTTGCTGCGCGCGGTGAAGCGCACGCGGGCGGTTTCGTCGGTGATCAGGTCGACGTAGCGCTGGCGGTACTTCTGCTCCTGGTCGGCCATGCCGTGGAACTTGTCGGGCAGCGGGCGCAGGCTCTTGGTGAGCAGGCGCAGCTTGGTGACCTTGACCGACAGCTCGCCGGTCTTGGTCTTCATCAGCGTGCCTTCGGCGCCCACGATGTCGCCCAGGTCCCAGCGCTTGAACTCGGCGTAGGCTTCCTCGCCGATGGCATCGCGCGTGACGTAGAGCTGGATGCGGCTGGTGGCATCCTGCACCGTGGCGAAGCTGGCCTTGCCCATCACGCGCTTGAGCATCATGCGGCCGGCCACGCTCACGGCAACGGCCTGCGCCTCGAGCGCTTCGGCATCGGCGGCGCCATGCACCTCGATCAGCGCGGCGGCGCGGTGGCCCGGCTTGAAGTCGTTCGGAAACGCGACCCCCTTGCCCTCGGCCTGGGCGGCGCGCATCAGCTTGAGCTTTTCGCGGCGCTCCGCGATGAGCTGGTTGTCGTCGACGGCGGGCGCGGCGGCCGGAGCTGCGGCGGGCGTGGGAATGGAGGGGATCAGGTGGTCGGACATGAAGTGCGGGTGGGGGCGCAACAAAAGCGAGCGCAACCCAGCATTTTAGCCGATCGGGTGCAAACGGAACCGGCCTCCAGTGCCCGCCAATCCTGCTCGAAACGCTATGAAAGAAGTAGCAATCTATTCAGTGATGCCCGCACGTGCCAGCAGATCGCTGACCAGTTCGAGCCGCATCAGCGGACTGTCGAGCTCCATGAGCCGCTGCCGCAGTTCGAGCTGCATGGGCACCAGTTCGCACCAGCGGTTGGCCACCCAGCCACAATCGTCGAAGCGGTAGGGCTCGCCGACGGGCAGGCGCAGGGCCTCGGCGCCCTGCGCGCGGCGGCGTTCTTCGAGGGTATTGACGAGGCGCCGCAGCGCCGTGGCGGTGTGCTGGAGGTCGCCTGGAATTTCGAGCGCCGTGTCTTCGGCCACGGCTTCGACTTCGGCAACCCACAAGCCGTATTTCTGCAGTTCGGCGGCGCGGACCCGGAAGCGCTGCGTGCCGACGCATTCGATCTGCAGCAGGCCGCTTTGCGGCGAATCGAATTCGCGGATGACCGCCAGCGTGCCGACGGTCGCGAAGCTCTCCGCCTCGGCGCCGGCCTTGCGCACCTCGCTGCCGCTCGTGAGGCTGACCACGCCGAAGGGCGCGTCGGCCTTGCGGCATTTGCCGATCATGTCGAGATAACGTACTTCGAAAATACGCAGCGGGAGCATGCCGTCCGGAAACAGGACCGTGCCGAGCGGGAACAATGGCAGTGAATGCAAAAGGGGCTGTGTGGTCATCGATGAACCTTGCATGGCTATCATCGCATTCCCCTCACGACCACGCCCCATGCTCTACCAGATCCCCTCGTTCCTTCTCGACGTGATCGTCGGCCTGCTCGGCGGCGCCTGCCTGCTGCGCCTTTACATGCAGTACCACCGCGTGCCTTTCGGCAATCCGCTCGGGCGCTTCATATTCGCGATCACCGACTGGATCGTGCTGCCGCTGCGCCGCATCGTGCCGCCGGTGAAGCGCTGGGACTTGGCGAGCGCCATCGCGGCCTGGCTGCTCGTGCTGGCCAAGTTCCTGCTGCTGTGGCTCCTGATCGGCAACCTGGGCCGGATTGCCACCCTGCCGCTCGTTTCGCTGGTGGGGCTGCTGCAGCTCGCGGTGTCGGGGCTGACGGCACTGCTGGTGGTCTATGCCGTGCTGTCGTGGATACCGGGCGCGTCGCCGGTGCTGCTCGACCTGATCTCGCGGCTGGCCGAGCCGCTGGTGCGRCCGTTCCGCCGGTTCATTCCGCTGATCGGCGGCGTGGACCTGTCGCCCCTGGCCGCGATCGTGGTGCTGCAGGTGATTGCGATCGTGCTGGGCAACCTGCTGGTGCTGGCTTACCAGCTGGGTGCCTGATCGGTCTTTCGTTCAGCTGACCGCGTCGGCCGGCTGGCGCAGCAGCATGGCGAGCGTGCTCGCAATGGTCTTGCGCAGCTCGCGGCGGTCGCTGATGAAGTCGATCGCGCCCTTGGTCTGCAGGAACTCCGCGCGCTGGAAGCCTTCGGGCAAGGTCACGCGCACGGTCGATTCGATCACGCGCGGGCCGGCAAAGCCGATCAGCGCCTTGGGTTCGGCAATGACCACGTCGCCCACGAAGGCGAAGCCGGCCGAGACGCCGCCCATGGTCGGGTCGGTCAGCACGCTGATGTAGGGCAGGCCTTTCTTGGCGAGGCGGGTGAGCGCCGCGTTGGTCTTGGCCATCTGCATGAGCGAGAGCAGGCCTTCCTGCATGCGGGCGCCGCCGGTGGCGGTGAAGCAGATGAACGGCACCTTCTGCTCGATGGCCGTCTCGACGCCGCGCACGAAGCGCTCGCCGACCACGCTGCCCATGCTGCCGCCCATGAATTCGAATTCGAAGCAGGCCACGACCACACTGATGCTGTGGACCGAGCCGCCCATGACGACCAGGGCGTCGGTCTCGCCGGTGTTCTCGAGCGCTTCCTTGAGCCGTTCGGGGTACTTGCGGCTGTCCTTGAACTTGAGCGCGTCCACCGGGAGCACTTCCTGGCCGACTTCGTAGCGGCCTTCGGCGTCGAGGAAGGCGTCGAGCCGCGCGCGGGCGCCGATGCGGTGGTGGTGGCTGCAGCTCGGGCAGACGTTCTGGTTGTGTTCGAGATCGGTCTTGTAGAGAACGGTCTCGCAGGCGGGGCACTTGATCCACAGGCCCTCGGGCACCTGGCGGCGCTCCGACGGGTCGGTTTGTGCGATCTTGGCGGGTAGCAGTTTTTCAAGCCAGCTCATAGGACTCCGAATTAGCTCCCCCCGCCCGCGTGCGGGAGGGGGGCTGGGTGAGGGCAGCAGCGATTATCGGCCAGCCGCGTTCTTGGGGGTAGCCGCCGGCAGGGCATCGAGCGCCTCGCGGATGCCGGCCAGGAATTCGCGCACCGCGGGCACCACCTTCTCGCGCGGCTGTCCGTCGATCAGCTGGATGATCCTGGTGCCGATCACGACCGCATCGGCGGCCGAACCGACGGCCTGCGCCGTGCGCGCGTCGCGGATGCCGAAGCCCACGCCCACCGGGATGCTCACGTGCTCGCGGATGCGCGGGATCATCTGGCCGACCGCCTCGGTGTCGAGGTGGCCGGCGCCCGTCACGCCCTTGAGCGACACGTAGTAGACATAGCCGCTCGCGATGCGCGCGACCTGCGCCATGCGCTCGCTGGTACTGGTGGGGGCGAGCAGGAAGATCAGGTCGATGCCCGCCGCCTTCAGGTCGGCGGCGAAAGCCTCGCACTCCTCGGGCGGGTAGTCGACCACCAGCAGGCCGTCGACGCCTGCGGCCGACGCATCGCGGATGAAGGCTTTTTTGCCATGCACGAGGTCGTAGCGCTCGACCGGGTTCGCATAGCCCATCAGCACCACGGGCGTGGTCGTGTCCTTCTGGCGGAAGGCGGCCACCATGG
>NZ_JBFTPJ010000442.1:0-4682 GCF_056398445.1 Variovorax sp. 01T439_2 | reverse complement strand
CGTGTAGGGATGCTGCGCATTGCGAAAGAGATCGCCGGGCGGGCCCTGCTCGACGATCTTGCCTTTCCACACCACGCAGACCTCGTCGCACAGGTGGTTCACCACCGCGAGGTCGTGGCTGATGAGCAGGTAGCTCACGCCGAACTGCTGCTGCAGGTCCTGCATGAGGTTGAGCACCTGGGCCTGCACCGACACGTCGAGCGCGCTCACGGGCTCGTCGGCCACGATGAGCTTGGGCCGCGTGATGAGCGCGCGCGCGATCGCGATGCGCTGGCGCTGCCCGCCCGAGAATTCGTGCGGGTACTTGTCCATGTCGGTGGTGCGCAGGCCCACGGCGGCCAGCGCCTCGGAGGCGCGCTCGCGCTGTTCGGCGCGGCTGGTTTCGGCCAGTGCTTCGAGCGGCTCGGCGACGATGCGCGCCACCGTCTGGCGCGGATCGAGCGAGCCGTACGGGTCCTGGAACACCATCTGGAAATCGCGCCGCGCCGCGCGCAGCTCGCCCTTGGGCAGCCGGTGCAGGTCGCGGCCCAGCATGCGCACGCTGCCCGAGGTGGGCGTGTCGAGCGCCATCACCAGGCGCGCGATGGTCGACTTGCCCGAGCCCGATTCACCGACGATGCCCAGGCTGCGGCCGGCCGCGACGCTGAAGCTCACGCCGTTGAGCGCCTTCACCAGCGGCGGCGGCCCGAAGAGCTTTTCGCGCGGCAGCGCGTAGTGGCGCACGAGGTCCGTCACCTCGAGCAGGGGCTGCGTGCTGGCGGGTTGGTTCATGATTCGAGCGCGCCTTCCGCCGCAATTTCCTCGAGCCGGATGYAGCGCACCGCATGCGCGTGCCGCAGCACGGTCGGCAGCGGCCGCATCGTGTGGCAGGCGTCGACCGTGTACTTGCAGCGGCCCGCGAAGGGGCAGCCCGGCGGCAGGTCGACCAGCTCGGGCACGCTGCCCCGGATGGTGGCCAGGCGAATGCCGCGCGGCGCGCCAAGCGCCGGCCGCGCCGCAAACAGGCCCTGCGTGTAGGGATGCGCGCGCTCGGCAAACACGGTGTCAGTCGGGCCGCTCTCGACCACGCTGCCGCCGTACATCACCAGCATCTTCGAGACGCTCTGGGCGATCACGCCCAGGTCGTGCGAGATCAGGATCAGCGCCATGCCGCGCTCCGCGACCAGGCCCTGGATCAGTTCGAGGATCTGCTTCTGGATGGTGACGTCCAGCGCGGTGGTGGGCTCGTCGGCAATCAGCAGGTCGGGGCCGCAGGCCAGCGCCATGGCAATGCCGATGCGCTGGCGCTGCCCGCCCGAGAACTGGTGCGGATAGGCATCGAGCCGCGAAGCCGCATCGGGAATGCCCACGCGATCGAGCAGCGCCAGCACTTCCTTGCGCGCGTCGGCGCCCGTGAGTCCGCGGTGCAGCCGCAGCGGCTCGCCGACCTGGCGCGCAATGGTGTGCACCGGGTTCAGCGCCGTCATCGGCTCCTGGAAGATCATGCCGATGCGGTTGCCGCGGATCTGGCACATGGCCTTTTCGCCGAGGCCGACGAGCTCGGTGCCGTCGAAGCGGATGCTGCCGCTGACCTTGGCGGTCGATGGCAACAGGCCCATCAGCGACATCACCGTGATCGACTTGCCGCAGCCCGATTCGCCCACGATGCCCAGCGTTTCGCCGCGCTCCAGCGTGAAGCCGATGCCGCGCACGGCCTCGGCGGGGCCGCGCTGCGTTTGCAGTTCGACGTGCAGGTCTTTGACTTCGAGCAGTGGCATATCGCTTAGCGGGCGCGCGCAAGGCGCGGGTCGAGCAGGTCGCGCAGCCCGTCGCCGAGCAGGTTGAGGCCGAGCACCGCCATGGCAATGGCCATGCCGGGGAACACCGCGAGCAGCGGCGACTGGAACATCATGGTCTGCGCCTCGCTCAGCATGCGGCCCCACGAGGGCTGCGGTGGCTGCGTGCCCAGGCCAAGGTAGGAAAGGGCGGCCTCGGCCAGGATGGCAATGGCGAAGCGGATCGTGATCTGCACGATCAGCACGGCCGAGATGTTGGGCAGCACGTGCTGCATCGTGATGGCGAACGAACCCTTGCCGCAGGCCCGCGCGGCGGCCACGTATTCGCGCGACCAGATGGCATTGGCCGAGGCGCGCGTGATGCGTGCAAAGGTCGGGATGTTGTAGATGCCGATCGCGACGATCGCGTTGACGATGCCGGCGCCGAACACCGCCGTCATCATGATGGCCGACAGGATGGCCGGAAACGCGAGCGAGAAATCGGTGAGCCGCATGATCGCTTCCTCGACCCAGCCGCGCCGCGCCGCGGCAAGCAGGCCCAGCGCGGTGCCCACGACAAGGCCGATGCCCACCGCGATCACGCCCACCAGGATGGAGGCGCGCGCCCCCACCAGCAGCAGCGAGGCCACGTCGCGCCCGAAGGTGTCGGTGCCCAGCCAGTGCGCGCCCGAGGGCGGCTTGAGCTTGCTGGCCATGTCCATCTCGTAGGGCGACCAGGGCGTCCACACCAGCGAGAGGGCGGCGGCCAGCAGCAGGAGCAGCGTCAGCACGCCGCCGAGCACGAAGCTGCGGTGCCGGAGCGCGCGGCGCCAGAAGCCCGGCACCTTGAGCGCCGCTGCGCTCGGAACAGTGGTGGCGCTCATATATCGCTCGCCTTGATGCGCGGATCGATCACGGCATAGAGCACGTCGACCACGAAATTCACGATGACCACCAGGGCCGCGAGCAGCATCACGCAGTTGCGCACCACGATCAGGTCGCGGTTGCTGATGGCCTGGAAGATCAGCCGGCCCAGGCCCGGCAGGTAGAACACGTTCTCCACCACGATGGTGCCGGCCAGCAGCTCGGAAAACTGCATGCCCATCACGGTGACCACCGGGATCATCGCGTTGCGCAGCACATGGGTCCAGAGCACCGCGCGCTGCGAAACGCCCTTGGCGCGCGCGGTGCGCACGAAGTCTTCGCGCATCACCTCGAGCACCGCCGAGCGCGTGATGCGCGCGAGGATCGCGGCCTGCACCACCGCCAGCGAAAGAGCCGGCAGCAGCAGCGACTTGAGGCCCGCGAAGATGCCTTCGCCCCAGCCCTCGAAGCCGCCGGCCGAGAACCACTGCAGCTGCACCGAGAACACCAGGATCAGCAGGATCGCGAACCAGAAATTGGGAATGGCGATGCCCACCTGGGTGAGCCCCATCAGGCCCACATCGCCGAGCTTGTTGTGGCGCGCGGCGGCGGTCACGCCCACCAGCAGCGCGAGCACCGTGGTGAAGGCCATCGCGAGCAGCGCGAGCGGCACAGTGAGCGCCAGCCGTTCGAGGATGAGGTCGAGCACCGGCGAGCTGTAGGCGTAGCTGTCGCCCAGGTTGCCGGTCAGAAGGCCCGCGATCCAGTGCCAGTAGCGCGTCCAGGCCGGCTGGTCGAGGCCCAGCTTGGTGGCCAGCGCGGCCACCGCCTCGGGCGCGGCGTCGGGCCCCATGAGCATCTGCGCGGCATTGCCGGGCAGGATCTCGAGAACGAGGAAGACGATGACCGAGGCGCCGATCAACGTAGCGATCAGCGTGGCGAGGCGCTTGAAAATGAACAGGCTCATGGGGCGGGGCGCAGCATAACCCGACTCGTGCAACAACCGTGCCTTGTTCGCGATAATCGGGGCATGGCTCTCATGATCACCGACGAATGCATCAACTGCGATGTCTGCGAGCCCGAGTGCCCGAACGATGCGRTCTACATGGGCGCGGAGTTCTACGAGATCGACCCGCACAAGTGCACCGAATGCGTCGGCCACTTCGACGAGCCGCAGTGCGTGCAGGTATGCCCGGTGGCGTGCATCCCGATCAACCCGGCCCACGTGGAAAGCCGCGAGACGCTCTGGCAGAAGTTCGAGCGGCTCGCCGCGGCCAAGGCAAAGGCCGCGGCTGCCGAGCCGCCCGCGCCCTCAGCCGGCGCTTGAACCGTTGCGCTTTTTCCTGCGGCTTCCGCCTTGCACGGCGGCGGGCCTGTCGTCGGCCGCACCGCTGAAGCGCGGGCTCGACTTGCGGGGTTCGGCGCCGAGTTTTTGGGCGCGTGCCCGCGCGAGCTGTTCGGAAGCCGCGAGCCGGCGTTCGGCCATGGCGGCCTGCCGGGCGTCGTGCGCCGAGCGGCGGCTGCGCTCGTAGGCTTCCCTTTCCTGCGACAGGCGGATGCGCTCGAGCTGGTCGGCGCGCTGCTCGGCGCGGCGCGTGGCGGCATCTGCGGCGCGGCGGTCCGCCTCGGTGCGCGCGTCGTCCAGCGCGAGCTGCTTGCCGCCTTCGCAGGGGCGGTCGGTGTAGGTGTTGCCGCAGCGGTAGGTCGCGGACTTTCCCTGTGCCGCAGCGGGCATCCAGAAAGTGCCGCAGGCCGCCAGAAGCAAGGCGGCACCCATTGCTTTCCTGGTCCTGGTTCTATTTTTCATTTCTTTTTCTCTCCCTTTTCTCTTCTCTCCCGCGCTCTCTCTTTGGCCGGCTGACTAGGCGGTGGCGGGCGTGCCTCCGTCGCCGGGCTCCCGCCGCGGCGGTTTGGGCCGGGGCGGTTTGCTCGTGTGGATGATCAAGGTGGCCTTTTCCATTTCGCCTGCCACCAGCGCGGGCGCCGCGTGCAGCGTGCGCACGATGGCGTCCTCGATGGCTTCGCGCTGCTCACGATGGCGTCCTCGATGGCTTCGCGCTGCTC
>NZ_JBFTPJ010000441.1:0-4690 GCF_056398445.1 Variovorax sp. 01T439_2 | reverse complement strand
GTGCTGATCCGCTTGCCGATGCCGCTGACCACCCACGCGCAGCGCGTGCGCGAGCTCATCCTGGACGCCTGCCGCGCGCACGAGAGCGTGCTCGAAACGCCGGCGCCTTCGCTCACGCTCGAAGGCATCGAGGGCGGGCTGCTGATCTTCCAGGCCATTGCCTATGTGCCGAGCCCGCGGCTGGCAGGCAGCGTGCGCAGCGACCTGCTGTTCACCATCCTGGAGCGCCTGGATGCGGAGCAGCTGCCGCTGGTGCCGTATGCGGCGCCGCCTGCGCCCGCGCCAGTGCCTGCGTCCGCACCCGCGCCGGATGCCGCGGACGGCGCCGGCCCGGCCGCCACCCCCGCCGCCTAGGCGCCGCACCGATCGTCCAAGCAGCGGGCGAATGCCCGCGCTGATCGATCAATTGTCCGGAGGCTCCCAAACCAACAATCAGCCATGAGCAGGCGTGCTGTCGCCAACGCTCGCCCGGAGCATCAATGGCTGAAGAAAGCGACCTCGAAAAAACCGAACCCGCCTCACCGCAGCGCCTCGAAAAGGCCCGCGAGCAAGGGGACGTGGCGCGGTCGCGCGAATTGGCGACCTTCGTGCTGCTGGGCACCGCCGTGGCCGGCCTGTGGCTCACGGCGGATTCGCTCGGCGCCACCCTGCGCGGCGCGCTGGCCCAGGGCCTGCACTTCGACCGCGCCGCGGCGTTCGACCCTTCCCACATGCTGGCGCGCGCCGGTCTCATGGGCCAGCAGGCGCTGCTCGCGCTCGTGCCGCTGTTCGGCATGATGCTGGTGGCGGCCGTGGCGGCGCCGCTGATGCTCGGCGGCTGGCTGCTCTCGGCCAAGGCCCTGGCGCCCAAGTTCAGCAAGCTCGATCCGGTGGCCGGCGTGGGCCGCATGTTTTCGGCGCAGGCGCTGTCGGAGCTGTTCAAGGCGCTCGCCAAGTCGCTGCTGATCGGCGGCGTGGCCTGGCTGGTGATCATGGGCAACGTGGACGAAGTCTCCGCGCTCATGGCGCAATCGGAGCGCGCCGCGCTGCCGCAGATGATCGTGCTGGTGGCGCACAACTGCGCGCTGATTGCCTCCGCGCTGTTCCTGGTGGCGCTGGTCGACGTTCCCTACCAGCTGTGGAGCTACCACCGCAAGCTGCGCATGTCGCGCGAAGACCTGCGCCAGGAACACAAGGAGAGCGAGGGCGATCCGCACATCAAGGCGCAGATCCGCCGCCAGCAGCAGCAGATGGCGCGCCGGCGGATGATGTCCGAGGTGCCGAAGGCCGACATCGTGGTGACCAACCCCACGCACTTTGCGGTGGCGCTCAAGTATGTGGACCACGACATGCGCGCGCCGCGCGTGGTGGCCAAGGGCAGCGACCTGATGGCCGCGCGCATCCGCGAGATCGCGCGCGAGAACAACGTGGCGATCCTGGAGGCGCCGCCGCTCACGCGTGCGCTCTTCAAGCACACCCGGCTCGGCGACGAGATCCCGGCCGGCCTCTACACCGCGGTGGCCGAGGTGCTGGCCTGGGTCTACCAGCTCAAGCGCTGGCAAAGCGAAGGCGGCGAAGCGCCGCGCACGCCGGCCGACCTGCCGATCCCCGAATCGCTCGAATACTCACCGAAGGCCGCCGCATGAACGCCATGGCCACCTTCACGCGCCTGCAGTCGCAACTGTTCTCCGGCAGCCAGTGGAAG
Source organism: Variovorax sp. 01T439_2 (assembly GCF_056398445.1). NCBI lineage: Bacteria > Pseudomonadati > Pseudomonadota > Betaproteobacteria > Burkholderiales > Comamonadaceae > Variovorax > Variovorax sp. 01T439_2. Next base: position 3,006 of record NZ_JBFTPJ010000441.1, on the reverse strand, counting down.
GGCCTTGCCGGCCCCATCCTGATCGTGCTGATCCTGAGCATGATGGTGCTGCCGCTGCCGCCCTTCCTGCTCGACCTGCTGTTCACCTTCAACATCGCGATGTCGGTGATGGTGCTGCTGGTGAGCATGTACACCATGAAGGCGCTGGACTTCGCGGCCTTTCCGGCCGTGCTGCTTTTCTCCACGCTGCTGCGCCTGTCGCTCAACGTGGCCTCCACGCGCGTGGTGCTGATGCACGGCCACACCGGGCCGGACGCGGCGGGCAAGGTGATCGAGGCCTTCGGCCACTTCCTGGTGGGCGGCAACTTTGCCGTGGGCGTGATGGTGTTCATCATCCTGGTGCTGATCAACTTCATGGTGATCACCAAGGGCGCGGGACGCATCGCCGAGGTCGGCGCGCGCTTCATGCTCGATGCGATGCCGGGCAAGCAGATGGCGATCGACGCCGACCTGAACGCCGGCCTGATCGGCGAAGAGGTGGCGCGCAAGCGCCGCCAGGAAGTCGCGCAGGAAGCCGACTTCTACGGCTCGATGGACGGCGCCAGCAAGTTCGTGCGCGGCGACGCGATTGCCGGCCTGCTGATCATGGTGATCAACATCATCGGCGGCCTGGTGGTCGGCATGCTGCAGCACGGGCTGGACTTCGGCACCGCGGGCACGACCTACACGCTGCTGGCCATCGGCGACGGCCTGGTGGCGCAGATTCCGGCGCTGGTGATCTCGACCGCCGCGGGCGTGATCGTCTCGCGCGTCACCACCGACGAAGACGTGGGCCGGCAGCTGACCGGCCAGCTGTTCTCCAACCCGCAGGTGCTCTTTCTGACGGCCGGCCTGATCGGGCTGATGGGGATGATCCCCGGCATGCCGAACCTGGCCTTCCTGCTGATTGCGGRCAGCCTCGCGTGGCTCGGCCGGCGCATGCTCAAGCGCGCACCGCAGGCCGCGGCCGAACAGGCCGCCGCAGCCCAGGCCGCGGCCATGCCGTCGGCCGAGGCGCCCGAGGCGACCTGGGACGACGTGGCGCTGGTCGACCCGCTCGGCATGGAGGTCGGCTACCGGCTGATCCCGCTGGTGGACCAGACGCAGAACGGCGAGCTGCTGGGCCGCATCAAGAGCATCCGCAAGAAGGTGGCCCAGGAGATCGGTTTCCTGGCGCCGGTGGTGCACATCCGCGACAACCTGGAGATCCCGCCCAACACCTACGTGATCAGCCTGAAGGGCGTGGAAATCGGCCGCGGCGAGGCTTTCCCCAACCAGTGGATGGCCATCAACCCCGGCCAGGTGAGCGGCACCCTGCCCGGCACGCCGACGCAGGACCCGGCCTTCCACCTGCCCGCGGTGTGGATCGACGCCAGCCTGCGCCAGGAAGCGCAGGTGCTCGGCTACACGGTGGTCGATGCCTGCACGGTGATGGCCACGCACCTGAACCACCTGATCCAGACCCATGCGGCCGAGCTGCTGGGCCGCCAGGAAGTGCAGCAGCTGCTCGACCAGATCGGCAAGACCGCGCCCAAGCTCACCGAGGATCTGGTACCCAAGGTCATCTCGCTGAGCACGCTGCACAAGGTGCTGCAGAACCTGCTCGACGAAGAGGTGCCGATCCGCGACATGCGCACCATCCTCGACGTGATGGCCGAGCATGCGCCCACCGTCAAGGACGCGGCCGAGCTCACCTCGCTCACGCGCCTGGCGCTCGGCCGCGCGATCACGCAGCAGCTGTTCCCGGGCGATTCCGAGCTGCAGGTGATCGGCCTGGACGGCGCGCTCGACGGCGTGCTGCAGCAGGCGCTCACCAACAACAACGGCATCGAGCCGGGGCTTGCCAACAGCCTGATGCAGCAGACCCGCGCCGCCATCGCGCGCCAGGAACAGCTGGGCCTGGCGCCGGTGCTGGTCGTCCAGCATTCGCTGCGCGTGCTGCTCTCGCGCTTCCTGCGCCGCAGCTTCCGCCAGCTCAAGGTTCTCTCGCATGCAGAGATTCCTGACACCCGCAACATCAAGATCACCGCCACCATCGGAGGAAGAGTTTGAACATCCCGACAGACGTCCGCACCAGCGCGCGCAAGTTCGTCGCGCCCACCAGCCGGGAAGCACTGCGCCTGGCGCGCCAGGCGCTCGGCGACGAAGCCATCGTGTTGACCAACCGCGTGACCGCCGAAGGCGTGGAGATCGTGGCCATGGTGCAGGAAGACGTGGAAGGCGTGCGTGCGAGCGCCGCTGCCGCGCCGCCGGCACCCCAGCCATTGCCGGCAGCCCTGGCGGCTCCTGCGCCCGCCATTGCATCCATCGCAGCACCCATCGCCGCACCTGCCGCTGTCCCCGCGCCCCTAGCCGCGGACAGCGTGCTCGGCGAACTCCATTCGATGCGCTGCATGATCGAGGAGCAACTGGCCGGCGTGGCCTGGAACGAGAAGCAGCGGCGCGACCCGATGCGCGGGCGCCTGCTGCGCACGCTGCTGGGCGCCGGCTTCAGCGCCCGCCTCTCCAAGGCCATGCTGGAGCACCTGCCCACGGGCCAGAGCTATGCGCAGGGCATGGCCTTCGTGCGCTCCGAATTGATCCGCACGCTGCCGGTGCACGAGGACGAGGACGCGCTGCTGGCGCAGGGCGGCGTCTATGCGCTGATGGGCCCCACCGGCGTCGGCAAGACCACCACCACGGCCAAGCTCGCGGCGCGCTGCGTGATGCGCTTCGGCGCCGACAAGCTCGCGCTCGTCACTACCGACAGCTACCGCATCGGCGCCTACGAGCAGCTGCGCATCTACGGCCAGATCCTCAACGTGCCGGTCTACGCCGTGAAGGACGCGGCCGACCTGCACCTGGTGCTGCAGGACCTGCAGGGCAAGCACATGGTGCTGATCGACACCGTCGGCATGAGCCAGCGCGACCGCGCCGTGTCCGACCAGATCGCCATGCTCTGCAACAGCCAGCGGCCCGTGAAGCGGCTGCTGCTGCTCAATGCCACGAGCCACGGCGACACGCTCAACGAGGTGGTGCATGCCTGCC
>NZ_JBFTPJ010000440.1:0-4693 GCF_056398445.1 Variovorax sp. 01T439_2 | reverse complement strand
ACTCTAGGCCGCGCCCCGGTCAGCCGCTAGCGGGCGCCGTGCAAAGCTGGCTTGCGTGCCGGGACATGGAAGCGCCGCACGCCTGGCAGCATCAGGCCATGGAGATGTCCTGCGCCGTGGAATGCCACATGCCGCGGCGCCCCAACTCGTCGACGATGGTGCAGATAGCCGCGGCCACCACCTGCACCGCGCGTGCCGGCCCCTTGCTCTTGGACATGGCCATGGTGATGCTGCGTTGCAGGCGCGCATCGGCGATCTTGGCGGCCTGCAGCCGGCCTTCCTCGATCTCGTGCCACACCGCATGCAGCGGGAGCACCGAGTACAGGTGCTCCTGCTCAGCCAGGGACTTGAACAGCGGCAGCGAATCAGCCTCGATCACCGGCACGACGGCCAGCTTGTCCTGGCGTGCTACGGCATCGAGCGCGTTGCGCAGGCCGTTGGGCGCACTGGGCAGGATGTAGGGCAAACCGGCCAGGGCCGACACCGGGATGTCACCGCCGCCCGTGAGTGCATCGCCCGCTGGGCCGACGAGGTAGCTGTCCACCGTCGCCAGCTTCTGCTCGTGCTCGGGCAGCGTAGCGTACCGGTACAGGATGGCCAAGTCCACGCGCGCATCCGTCAGCCATTCTTCGACCTGGCCACTGGAGCCTTCCAGGATCTTCAGCTGCACCGCCGGGTGGTGCTCACGCATGTGCGAGAACAACTGCCCGACCAGCGCCGACGAGATGGAGGGCAGCAGTCCCAGGGTGACACGCCCGGCTGGCTGCTGCAGGTTGCTGCGAATATCGGTCTCGAGCTGCTGCGCGCCCTGCAGCAACTCTCGCACCTGTTCCAGGATGCGGGTGCCGGTTTCCGACAGCTCCACGCCACGCCCTGTGCGCGTGAAGAGGCGGCAGCCGCACTGGCGTTCCAGCGCGTTGATCTGCCGACTCAGCAGCGACTGGTTGCTGTCCAGATAGAGCGCGGCGCGGGTCAGGCTGCCCAGCTCCGCGATCGCCAGGAACGAGCGCCAGATCGTCAGGTCGCTGGCCAGGGCGAGTCGTATGTCTGTGGCTTTTGCTGTCTGCATGCATGTCTCCTGCAGCCGGATTATCCGGCTGCGTCGCCGGCGCACCCCAGGCAACCCGGCCTGGCGCAGGGTCGGGACATCGACCGTGCGCGCACGCGTTCAAGGCGCAAGCCCGTTCGCCCATCGCGCAATGGCCACCGCCACCGCCTGCGGCTGCTCCGGCACCATCGCGTGGCTGGCACCGGCGATGACCTCTACCGTCACCTTGCTACCCAGCGCCGCCTTCAACTCGTCCCGGCTGGACGGCGGCCGCCACGGGTCGCTGCCGCCCAGCAGGTCCAGGATGGGGGCGTGAGTGACCGGCCACCATTGATCCTTGGGTGGACTCGTCATCGCGTCGCGGTAGGCGGGCAGAAGCTCGGGGTACCAGCCCTCCAGCCATGGCGTGGGATCACTGCCAGGCGCGAAGAAGGCGTGGCGCAGCGCCGCCAGCCGTGCCTCGCGGGATTGCTTAGGATTGCCCGCGATGATCAGCGACGCCTGCACGCCCGGCGGAATCGTTCGCGCCGCAGATGCGAGCACCACCACGCCGCGAACCAGCTCCGGATAGCGAAGGTCGGCCACGCGCGCCACGAAGTGGCCATAGGCATGGCCTGCGATCACCGCGCGCCCGCCGCCCAGGCGTCGCACGACGAGCGCCACGTCGGCCGCGAAAGTGTCCAGCGTGATCCCCTCCAGGGGACCGCGGCTCGCGCCCATCCCGCGCGGTTGCGGGCGCAGCACCTTGAATCCCTTCGAGGCGAGCTGGCGCGCAAGTTCGTCGTAGTCCTCCGAGTCGCGTTGCTGCGAAGGCAGTAGCACGATCGTCGGCCCGGCGCCCTCGACGATCACATCCAACTGCACATCTCCATCGCGTACCAACTCGCGTCGGCGCGCCGCAATTTCGCCCGAACGCAGCGCGCACGCGGGCAGCACCGCGATGAGACTCAACGCTGCTAGCCATCCTCGGCGCCCGCCCCGTGTTCCTTGTCGCGTGACCACTCAGCGGCCTCCTTTGGCCACGGAGGCCGCGACGGCCTCGAAGAAGGCAGTGCGTTCGTCACTGAGCGTGTCGTCCGTGGCGCCCTTCCAATAGCCAGCGACCGCGATCACCACGCGCGTGGCAGGCTGCACGTAGATCGCCTGGCCGTTGACGCCGAGGGCGCCGTAACCCTTGTCGCCGATGGTCCACCAGAAGTAGCCATAGCCGGGCTGATCGTTCAGGCGCGAGGTGGATTCCTTCATCCAGGCGGCCGGGACCAGTTGGGCTCCTTGTGCCCGACCATCGTCCAGCGCAACCTGCCCGATGCGAGCCCAGTCGCGCAGGCTGGCCGCCATTCCGGCACCGTAGAACGGACGCTGCGCCTGACCCGGCCCCTGGTTCACCCAATAGGCGTCGGCCTCGGCCCCCATCGGATGCCAGAGCCGCGTCGCCATKTAAGTCGACAACGGCATGCCAACGGCACGTTCAAGCAGCCAGCCTGCGAGGTTGGTATCGAGCGTCGAATAGTTGAAGCGCGTGCCTGGCGGGAGCAGCGACTTGGCCTTGAATGCATAGTCCTCGTAGTACACCTTGGCCTCGTTGAGCGATTGGTCGCGGTGCCGGTCGAGCTCGCTGCCGGGTGTGTAGATTTCCTTCCAGTCGGTGCCAGCGCGCATCATCAGCAGGTTGCGCACGGTGACCGGGTCGTAGCCCGTGCCCTTGAGTTCCGGCAGGTACTGGACGATGGGGTCGTTGACGCTCTTGATGCGTCCTTCCTGGATGGCGATACCGATCAACATGGCGATGACTGACTTGGACATCGAGTAGCCGATGAAGGGCGTCGCCGGCCCGCTGCCGTTGCGGTAGGTCTCCTTGACGATCTTCCCATCTTGCAGCACCACGATCGCGTTCATGCGGTGCCGCTCGAGAAAGGTGTCGAAGCTTTCAGTCGTGCCGCCGGTGGATAGACGGAAGTCGCCACTGGACCATTGCGCGCGGCCGGCGATCGGTGTCGGCCGAGGTGACGCAGTCAAGCGCGAGACCCCGAACAGCTGGTCCATGTGCTGATAGGTCAGATAATTCACCGCCGGGTCCGACTTGGCGCGGCGAACGGCCAGGAGCGTCGCCGAAGGCGTGCCCTCGACGAACGGCAGGTCGGCCGTGGCCTGTGGCGCTGTCGCGCAACCCGCCAGCAACACACAACTCAGAAGCACGGACAGCCCGGTGCGGGCGGTGGCGGTCGAAGGTCGAATAGTCATCTTTGTCTCCATGGAATAGGTTTTTCTGATTCGGCGCGCATGGGCTCAGGAAGGTTGCATACCTCTCCTCGGTCATGGTGCTTCTCCTGATTTAGTGCGCGTGGTCACGCGCCTCCTCAAGAGCTTCGAGACTAAGAATCCAAGTGCACCAGTGCTAGTGCCGCGCGGATCAGACCTGCTATGCCGCTCCAGCCAGGCCCCAAATACCGTACAGCGTCGACGCTGGCGTGCACTGGGAGTCGGATCGGCGACAGCCACTTTTCCCAAGTGCCCGGAGCTCAGTGCCGGTTCAAATAGTCGATCGCCAACGCGGACAAGGACCGCACTCCGACCGCCATCGCGTCCTCGTTGAAATCGAACTTCGGTGAATGATTGGGTGCAACCGTCTCCAGTGACTTGCCTTCCGGCATCGCGCCAAGAAGGAAGAACATTCCCGGTACCAATCGCTGGTACTCGGAAAAATCCTCTGATGCGCTCCGCTTGGGAATCACCGACACCCTGTTGCCCGTCATTTGGTTGAGAACCGGCAGGGACGCCTCGGTCAAGGAGGCATCGTTGGTCGTTACCGAATAGTTGAGGGGGCCGAAGTTGACCTTGGCTCTGGCGCCCGCAGACTCAGCGATCAGGTTAGCGGTTCGGGCTATGCGTTGTTTGGCATCGTTCCTCATCGGCTCGTCGAACGTTCGCAGGGTTCCAAGCAGCTTGACGGATTCCGGGACGATATTCGACCGATTGCCACCCGCAATGGCTCCGATGCTGATCACCGCGGGCTCCTGGCTGATGTTGAGCTGCCTGCTGACGATGGTCTGGAGGCCCAGAATGATCTGGGACGACACCACGATCGGGTCCACACCATTCCATGGTGAGGCGCCGTGGGCCTGCTTTCCTTCGACGTGGATGTGGATTTCGTCGGCGCCGGCCATGAGCGGTCCACTTCGATACCCAATACTTCCACTCGGCAGACCGGGATTGATGTGCAGGCCGAAGATCGCATCGACGCGGGGATTCTGAAGGACACCCTGCTCGATCATGGCTTTCGCTCCCCAGGACGCGCCTTCCCTAGCCCCGGTACTGTCAGGAATTCCTTCCTCCGCCGGCTGGAAGATGAACTTCACGGTGCCCTTGAGTTGGGACCTCATCTGAGACAGCAATTCGGCCACCCCCATCAAGATGGCAGTGTGTCCGTCGTGGCCGCATGCATGCATCACCGGCGTCGGCTTGCCCATGTAGTCGGCGACCACCMGGGAAGCGAACGGCAAGTCTGTTTCCTCGACCACTGGCAGCGCGTCCATGTCGGCACGCAGTGCCACGACTTTTCCTGGCAACGCGCCCTTGAGAAGGCCGACCACGCCATGCCCGCCAACGCCCGTGGTCACTTCCAGTCCGAGAGTTCCAGTCCGAGAG
>NZ_JBFTPJ010000439.1:0-4694 GCF_056398445.1 Variovorax sp. 01T439_2 | reverse complement strand
ACGTGCGCCAGGCGGCCGCCGTAGCCGCCAAGTGGAAGCTGCCGCTCACCGTGCGCGCCGGCGGCACCGGCAACTACGGCCAGTGCGTGCCGCTCGAAGGCGGCATCGTGCTCGACGTGACGCAGATGTGCCGCGTGCTCGACATCCAGGAGGGCCGCATCCGCGTGGAGGCCGGCGCGCGCATGCACGACATCGACCTTGCGGCGCGCGAAACCGGCCAGGCGCTGCGCATGTGGCCCTCGACCTGGCACGTGGCCACCATCGGCGGCTTCATCGCGGGCGGCTTCGGCGGCATCGGCTCGTTCCGCCACGGCATCCTGCGCGACCCCGGCAACCTGCTGCGCGCGCGCGTGATGACGGTGGAGCGCGAGCCGCGCATCATCGAGCTGCACGGCGACGAGATCCAGCAGGTGCACCACGCCTACGGCACCAATGGCGTGATCCTCGACGTGGAAGTGGCGCTGAGTCCGGCGGTCGAGTGGGTGCACTGCACGGTGCTGTTCGAGACGTACCGCGGCGCGCTCGATTTCGGCATTGCGGCGCAGGCGCCGACGCTCGACATCTTTTTGCTCTCCACGGTCGAAGCGCGCTTCTCGCCCTACTACACGGCGATGCGCGACCGCTTTCCTTCTGACCGGCATGCGGCCTTCACCATGGTCTCGCCGGAGTCGATGGAAGAATTCCGCGTACTGGCCGCCGCGCATGGCGGCACCCTCTCGGTTGCCGGCACCGAGCCCGAGCTGCTCGCCGAGGGCCTTCCGCCCGCCTATGAATGCGCGTTCAACCACACGACGCTGCAGGCGCTCAAGGCCGACCGCGGCTGGACCTACCTGCAGGTGGCCTACGCCCAGCCCTTCGACCCGGCGGTGGTCGAGCGCCATCTGCAAATCTTCGGCGACGAGGTGCTGCAGCACCAGGACTTCGCGCGCGCCGGCGGCGAATGCGGCACCTTCGGCATCCTGCTGGTGCGCTGGAAGGGCGAAGCCCACCAGTACGAGGTGATCCGCGAGATCGAGTCGCAGGGCGGCTGCAAGATCTTCAATCCGCATGTCGTGACCATCGAGGACGGCGGCATGAAGACCATCGACACGCAGCAGATCGAGTTCAAGAAGCGCAGCGATCCGATGGGGCTCATGAACCCCGGCAAGACGCGCGGCTGGACTTCCGAGATGGCTGTCGAGCGTTGAAATGAAGCGTTGTCTTGTTATCCGTTTGGTTGGCTTCGAGGGCTGCTTGCTGTTCAGGGCGCGCTCCCGCCGACGGGGGACATTCGCGGAGGGGAGTACCCGGTGGCCTGTGCACGCGCCCCGAACAACAGCGCTTGCCATCGAACAATGGCAAGCTGACATGAAAATATCCCGTCGAATTCACACCAGGAGTCCACTGCCATGCACGTTCCCGCTCTGACCATCCGTCCGCTTGCCCTAGCCCTCGCCCTCGCGGCTGCTGCCTTCGCCGCACAGGCGCAGGAAAAAGTGGTGTTCGCCACCAACTGGAAGGCGCAGGCCGGCCACGGCGGCTTCTACCAGGCGCTGGTGGACGGCACCTACAAGAAGTACGGCCTCGACGTCGACATCCAGCAGGGCGGACCCATGGTCAACAACCGGCCCATGCTGCCGGCCGGCAAGATCGACTTCCTCATGACCGGCAACCTGCTGCAGTCCTTCGACAACGTGAAGAACGGCGTGCCCACCGTCGTGGTCGCGGCCTTCTTCCAGAAAGACCCGCAGGCCATGTTCGCGCATCCGGGACAGGGCTTCGACACCTTCAAGGACATGGCCAAGGCGCCCGTGGCCTTCATCGGCAAGGACGGCCAGTTCAGCTTCTGGCAGTGGATGAAGTCGGAACACGGCTTCAAGGATTCGCAGCTCAAGCCCTACACATTCAACGTGGGCCCGTTCCTCGCGGACAAGAAATCCATCCAGCAGGGCTACGCCATCTCCGAGCCGCTTTCCATCAAGGCCCAGGCCGGCTTCGACCCGGTGGTGCAGCTGCTGGCCGACAACGGCTTCTCGACCTACTCGACCACCATCGAAACGCGGGCCGACCTCGTCAAGACCAAGCCCGAGACCGTGCGCAAGTTCGTCGAGGCCTCGATCATCGGCTGGAACAACTACCTCTACGGCGACAACAAGGCCGCCAACGAGATGATCGCCAAGATCAACCCCGACTCGCCCGTCGCCGCGTCCCAAGGCTCCATCGAGCTCATGAAGAAGATGGGCATCGTCGACAGCGGCGAATCGCTCGCCAAGGGCATCGGCGCAATGGACGAGGCCCGCGTGAAGGACTTCTACGACAAGATGGTGAAGGCCGGCCTCTACAAGCCGGGCGAAGTCGACCTCTCGAAGGTCGTGACCACGCAGTTCGTCAACAAGGGCGTCGGTCTCGACATCCGCAAGAAGCTCGCTGGAAAGTAGGCGCGCCGATTTTTTTCTCCCGTGGGCCGCGCGGGGCTTGCGCCGGGGTCAGATGCCGGCGCCTGGGTTGCCATAAGGCACTGCGCGGCTCTTCATTCCCTGGGCTCTGACCCCGTCTCGCCGAACCGGCGAACCGGCCCTCCTCATGAAAACGCTCGTCGTCCACTGCCATCCGAACCCTGACAGCTTCAACCACGCGCTCTACCRCACCGCGCTCGAGGCCCTCGAGCCGCGGCACCCCGTCAAGGCCATCGACCTCTACGCCGAAGGCTTCGAGCCCACGCTGACGCGCGAAGAGCGCATCGCCTACCTCGACAACCCCGAACTGATCCGCGAACGCGTCAAACCGCACGTCGAAGCGCTGCTGTGGGCAGAGCACCTGGTGTTCGTCTATCCCACCTGGTTCCATGGGCCGCCGTCGATGCTCAAGGGCTGGCTCGAGCGCGTGTGGCTGCCGGGCGTGGCCTTCCTGCCGGCAGAGCGCAAGGGACAGCTCGCGAGGTCGGGCATGCGGCACATCCGGCGGCTGACGGTGGTGACCACGGGCGGCTCGCCGCGCTGGTTCGTGATGCTCATCGGCGACCCGGGCCGGCGGCTCTTCACGCGCGCGCTGCGGGCGCTGTTCGCATGGCGCTGCAAGGTCACGTGGCTGCAGCTGCACGACATGAACGCCGTCACCGCGCGCGACCGCAGCCATTTCATCGAACGCGTTGCGCGCAAGCTGCAGAGCATCTAGCAGGACAGAGGAGACAGACCCCACCATGAGCCTCGAACGCACGCTCACCGTCCGCGTCGAACGCATCTCGCGCGAGACGCCGGAAATCCTGGCCTTCGAGCTGGCCCATCCGTGGGGCCGCACGCTGCCGGGCTACGAGGCCGGCGCGCACATCGACGTGCACATGCCCGGCGGCTTCTCGCGCCAGTACTCGCTGGCGCGGTGGTCTCTTTCGAACGCGCCGTCGCACGCCGCGGCGTCCTACGTGATCGGCGTCAAGCGCGAGGCCCAAAGCCGCGGCGGCTCGGCCTCGATGCACGAGCGCGTGCGCGAAGGCGACCTGCTCGCGATCAGCGTGCCGCGCAACACCTTTGCGCTGCGCGAAGAGGCCGGGCACCATCTGCTGATGGCCGGCGGCATCGGCATGACGCCGCTGCTGGCCATGGCGCAGGCGCTCGCGGCGCGCGGTGCCTCGTTCACGCTCTGCGTGTTCGCGCGCAGCGAGGAGCACCTGGCCTTTGCCGATGCGCTGCATTCGTCCGCGCTGGCGCCGCACCTGCGCCTGCACCTCGACCAGGGCGGCGCCAGCCAGCGCATCGACCTGCGCGCACTGCTGGCCGAGCGCGCACCCAACACGCACCTGTATGTCTGCGGCCCCGGCGGCTTCATGAAGGCGGTGCGCGAGGCCGCGGCGCACTGGCCCGAGGACACGCTGCACGCCGAATACTTCGCCGCCCCCACCGATGCGAACGCGAGCACCGGCCTGCCCTTCACGCTGAAGCTCGCGCAGCGCGGCATCAGCGTGCCGGTGGCGGCCGACCAGACCGCCGTCGATGCGCTGCACGAAGTGGGCATCGACATTCCGGTGTCGTGCCAGCAGGGCCTGTGCGGCACCTGCGTGGTCGAGGGCGATGGCGAAGGCGCGGAGCACCGCGACTTCTGTCTCACGGGCAGCGAGCGGCGCCACAAGGTGGCCCTGTGCTGCTCGCGCGCCAAGGGCCGGGAACTGGTGCTGCAGCTGTGAGCATCGGAGAAGAGGAAAGAGAAAGCGACAGCGAGGCGCCCGCCACGCGCGGCCGCTCGCGCAAGTACACGCAGGTGCTCGGCCTCATCAACCGGGCCGCCATCGAGGTGTTCGCAAGCGAGGGCCTGGCCGGCGCATCGACCCAGGCCATTGCCGACAAGGCCGGGCTTTCGAAGGCGCAGCTGCACTACTACATCGAAAGCAAGGAAGCGCTCTACCGGCAGATCCTGCAGGACATCCTCAACGACTGGATCGTGGTGTTCGGCTTTGCCGACGAGGCCTTCGGCCCGCGCAAGGTGCTGGGCGACCTGATCCGCCGCAAGATGGTGTTCTCGTTCGAGCACCCGCTGCGCTCGCGCATCTTCACGGCCGAGATGATGCGCGGCGCGCCGGTGCTCAACGCCATGATGGACACGAGCAAGCAGCGCACCGACCAGGCCGCCGCCGTGATCCAGAACTGGATGAACCAGGGCCTGATGGACAAGGCCGACCCGATGCTGGTGCTGTTCCACATCTGGGCGGTGACGCAGTTCTATGC
>NZ_JBFTPJ010000438.1:0-4713 GCF_056398445.1 Variovorax sp. 01T439_2 | reverse complement strand
GGTCGCGGCGCTGCTCGACGAACGCATCGCCACGCGCAAGCCCGCCGCCTATCTCACCAAGGAGGCGTGGCTGCAGGGCGTGCCCTTCTACGTGGACGAGCGCGCCATCGTGCCGCGCAGCTTCGTCGCCGAGCTGATCGCCGACGGCAGCATCGACTACTGGCTCGGCGAGCACACGCAGCGCGTGCTCGACCTGTGCACGGGCAACGGCAGCCTGGCAGTGCTCGCGGCCATGACCTATCCGGACATCACGGTCGATGCCGCCGACCTGTCGGCCGAGGCGCTCGAGGTGGCTGCCATCAACGTCACGCGGCACCAGCTCGATGCGCGCATCCGGCTGGTCGAATCCGACGGCCTCGCCAGCCTGCCCGGTCCCTACGACCTGGTGCTGTGCAACCCGCCCTACGTGAACAGCGCGAGCATGGCCGCCCTGCCCGCCGAATACCGCGCCGAGCCCGAACTGGCGCTGGCCGGCGGCGCCGACGGCATGGACTTCGTGCGCCAGCTGTTCGCCGACGCGCCTTCGCGCATGAGCGAAGAGGCCGTGCTGGTGCTGGAGATCGGCAACGAGCGCGAATACTTCGAGGCCGCCTTCCCGCAGCTCGAAGTCGTGTGGCTGGAAACCTCCGCGGGCGAGGACCAGGTCCTGCTCGCGACCCGAGCCGCGCTGCTGGCCGGCGCCGGCGTGCGTTAGCTGCGCCCGCCCGCTCCTTTTCCGCCGCTTTCCCGCAGCACGGCTGCGGCCCTCCTTTTTTGGGTGGTGTCCTCCCCATTTGCCCCTTCGCGCCAGGCCGCCACGGGCCGGGCGGGATAATCGCCCCTACGGTTCCTATTTCATGATTACTCTCAAAAACGTCATTCTTCGCCGCAGCGCCAAGGTTCTGCTCGACGGCGCCACCGTCACCATCAATCCCGGTGAGAAGGTCGGCCTCGTCGGACGCAACGGCGCCGGCAAGTCGACCCTGTTCGCGCTCTTCAACGGCTCGCTGCACGAGGACGGCGGCGACTTCTACGTGCCCAAGCAATGGCGCATGGCGCAGGTGGCGCAGGACATGCCCGAAACCGAGGAGTCGGCCACCGACTTCGTGGTGGGCGGCGACACCCGGCTGGCCGAACTGCGCGCCTCGCTGGCTGCCATCGAGGCCGCCTACGAAGCCAATCCCGACGACGCCGACATCGGCATGGAACTGGCCCACGCCTACATCGACCTGGCCGACGCCGGCGAGCACGACGCCGTGCCGCGTGCACAGGCGCTGGTGCTCGGGCTGGGCTTCAAGTCGCACGAGCTCGACGAGCCCGTCAACAGCTTCTCGGGCGGCTGGCGCATGCGCCTGCAGCTGGCCCGCGCGCTGATGTGCCCGAGCGACCTGCTGCTGCTCGACGAACCCACCAACCACCTGGACCTGGACGCGCTCGTCTGGCTCGAAGCCTGGCTGCAGAAGTACGCCGGCACCATGATCGTCATCAGCCACGACCGCGAGTTCCTCGACGCCGTGACCGACGTCACGCTGCACATCGCCAACGCCCAGCTCACGCGCTATGGCGGCAACTACAGCAAGTTCGAGGACATGCGCGCGCTGCAGATGGAGCAGCAGCAGGTGGCCTTCTCCAAGCAGCAGGACAAGATCGCCCACCTGCAGAAGTTCATCGACCGCTTCAAGGCCAAGGCCAGCAAGGCCAAGCAGGCGCAAAGCCGGGTCAAGGCGCTGGAGCGCATGGAAAAGGTCGCGCCGCTGCTGGCCGAGGCCGACTTCACCTTCGAGTTCAAGGAGCCGGGCAACATCCCCAACCCGATGCTCTCGATCAGCAACGCGAGCTTCGGCCATGAGATCGAGGGCGAAGAGCCCAAGACCATCCTGCGCGGCGTCAGCCGCTCGGTGCTCGCAGGCCAGCGCATCGGCATCCTGGGCGCCAACGGCCAGGGCAAGTCGACGCTGGTGAAGACCATTGCGCGCGAAATGGGCGCGCTGGCCGGCCAGGTCACCGAAGGCAAGGGCCTCAACATCGGCTACTTCGCGCAGCAGGAACTCGACGTGCTGCGCCCGCAGGACAACCCGCTCGAGCACATGGTGCGCATGGCGCGCGAACTGGGCAGCGCCGTCAAGGAAAGCACCGGCGAGCAGGCGCTGCGCGGCTTTCTTGGCAGCTTCAACTTCAGCGGCGACATGGTGAAGCAGCCTGTGGGCACCATGAGCGGCGGCGAGAAGGCGCGCCTGGTGCTCGCGATGATGGTCTGGCAGCGGCCCAACCTGCTGCTGCTGGACGAACCCACCAACCACCTGGACCTGGCCACCCGCGAGGCGCTGGCCGTGGCGCTCAACGAGTTCGAAGGCACGCTGATGCTGGTGAGCCACGACCGCGCGCTGCTGCGCTCGGTGTGCGACGAGTTCTGGCTCGTGGGCCGCGGCGTGGTCGCCGATTTCGACGGCGACCTCGACGACTACCAGCGCTACCTGCTCGACGAAGCCAAGCGGCTGCGCGAGGAAGCCAAGGTGGCCGTGCGCGAAGCCGCCAGCGCGGCCGCCCCGGCGCCCAGGCAGGACGCCCAGGACCGCCAGCAGCGCAGCGACCAAGCCAAGCCGATCAAGCGCGAGATCGCGCAGATCGACGAACGGCTGGTTGCGGCCGGCACCGAGCGCACCGCGCTCGAGGCGCGCCTGGCGCAGCCGTTGCCGCCAGCCGAGATTGCCGAGGCGGGCAAGCGGCTGAAAGCCCTCAACGACGAAATCGGCCGACTCGAAGAGCGCTGGCTGGCCCTGTCGGACCAGCTCGAGGCGCTCGCGGCCTGAGCTCTCTGCCAAGGAGACGCCCTGCATGCCGTCCGCCATCGAACTGGCCCGTGGTGACGAAAAGCTGATCGCGGCCATCCACCGCAGCCGCCGCCTGATCGGCCGCAAGGCGCTGATGGCCGCGGCCGCCAGCGCCGTGCCCCTGCCGGGCATCGACTGGGCGGCCGATGCGGCCCTGCTCTCGCGCCTGGTGCCGCAGATCAGCGCCGAGTTCGGCCTGTCCGTCACCCAGGTCGAAAAGCTCGCGCCGCACCAGCGCGAACGCATCCAGAAGGCCGCCACGACCGTTGGTGCGCTGCTGGTCGGCCGGCTCGTCACGCGCGACCTGCTGATCAAGCTCGCGCGGCACGCGGGCGTGAAGCTCACGGCCAAGCAGGCCGCCAAGTACGTGCCGATTGCCGGGCAGATCGTCTCCGCTGCGCTCGGCTACGCTGCCTTGCGCGCTCTCGGCGAGCAGCACATCAAGGATTGCGTGCGCGTGAGCGCGACGCTTTCTTTACCGCCTCCCGGACCGCACGCGCCCGCCTGAAGGCGCTGTCGTCGAACAGCGCGGTCCCGATCCACCCCGCGGCAACGAGGCCCGCGATCCCCAGGCCGGCCAGGCCATCGTCCTGCGAACGAAACCCATGGAAAAGAGCCGCGGCGGACAGCAGCGCCAACAGCACGCACAGCGCGCGGTCCAGCCACAGGCCCGGCGGCAGGAGCCTGCGCACAGCTCAGCTCAACAGGTGAATACGGGCTGAGCGCGGCGCCGCATCGCATGCGCGATGGCTTCGCTCTTCGCTTCGATTGGCTTGTTTGTGCTTCGGCCTCACGGCTTTGGGCGCCAGCACCAACTTGCGTGGTTTCATGGCAAATACTCCCTTTCAACTATTCTAGAGTCCAAAGTGAATATTCGCCTGCGCTTAAATCGGCGCCCATGGAGACTATTGCAGCGCGCGCATTGGCAGCGCGCAAATACGCCGGAATGACTCAGAAGCAAGCCGAAGCGGCTTCAGGCGTCAAGCAATCCAACATCTCGAAAATAGAACGCGGCGACACCGGCCGCTCGATGGCCCTGCTCGCGCTGGCACGCACCTACCGCGTCGACCCCAACTGGCTCGACACCGGCGATGGCCCCGCGCCATGGGACCCACCCCAGCCAGGCACGGCGCGCGACAACGCCAGCGAACCTCCGGGTGCCTACCGGGTCACGCGCACGCCGCCGTCGGGCCCCTCCTTCAATCCCGGCACGCCCGGCACCGTGCCCCTGATCGCGTGGACGCAGGTCGCCTCATGGAAGGGCGCCGCGCAAGGAACGATCCAGGCCGAGCGCTGGCTTCCCTGCGTTGCGCATCACAGCCCCGGCAACACCTACGCGCTGCGCGTGCGCGGCGACAGCATGACCGCACCGAGCGGCCACCTGAAGAGCTATCCCGCGGAGTCGATCATCTTCGTCGACACGCAGCGCACGACGCCCGAAGACGGCGAGCGCATCATCGCCAGGCTCGACGCGAGCAACGAAGTCACCTTCAAGGTCTTCAAGCAGGAAGACGGCCGCCGCTGGCTGCTGCCGCTGAATCCGAAGCACGAGCCGATCCGAAGCGCCTTCACGGTGCTCGGCACCGTGGTGGGCAAGTGGGAAGACGAGGACTGACCGAGCCTTGCATGGCGCGCGTGTTCAAGGCACGCGCCGAGGTCAGGTTGCGTGCAGGTTGGGGGAACATAGTGAAGGCTCTCCTGTGGCCTGCAATCCTCTGATCCTCCCTCCTCCAGCAGGCCATCTTCCAGCCCGCCCTCGCGCGGGCTGTTTTTTTGGCTGACGCGATCTGCGATCCGCGGGCAATAAAAAAGCCGCTCGGTGGAGCGGCTTCTTGGAGGGGTCTGGTAGGACGTACTGGATTCGAACCAGTGACCAACGGATTAAAAGTCCGCTGCTCTACCA
>NZ_JBFTPJ010000437.1:0-10905 GCF_056398445.1 Variovorax sp. 01T439_2 | reverse complement strand
GCTCGAGGGCGTCGACGGTGAATCCAAGGACGATTCGCACAAGAAGGAGATCGACGTTCTCTCCTGGAGCTGGGGTGCCAGCCAATCGGGCACCGGCCACGTCGGCGGCGGCTCGGGCGCAGGCAAGGTGAGCGTGCAGGACCTCTCGGTCACCAAGTACGTGGACTCCTCCTCGCACCTGCTGCTGCTCGACTGCTGCAACGGCCAGCACATCAAGAAGGGCACGCTGGTGGTCCGCAAGGCCGGGGCCACGCCGCTCGAGTACATCAAGCTCACGATGGAAGACATCATCGTCAGCAACATCCACACCGGCGGCAGCGGCGGCGAAGACCGCCTGACCGAGACCATCACGCTGAACTTCTCGAAGTTCAAGTACGAGTACACGCCGCAGAAGGCCGACGGTTCCGGCGACGGCACCAAGGAAACCGGCTGGGACATCGCCGCCAACAAGAAGGTCTGAGGCGCCTTGCGCCAACGGCCGCCCGGTGGACGGCGGCCGCCCCTTGATTGACCTTCCAGCCGGAGAGACGCGATGGCCACACTCAACACCACGGTCCTTCAGTGGGCCAGCGCACAGCTGGGCAAGCAGATCGGCGCGGGCGAATGCTGGGACCTGGCCAACTCGGCCCTCGGCCAGGCCGGCGCCGGCACCTCGTCGGACTTCGGCCCGATGGGCGACGACGACGATTACATCTGGGGCAACGAAGTCGCGCTCAAGGATGCGCTTCCCGGCGACATCCTGCAGTACCGCGACTACGAGATGACGACGACCACCACCACCGACGTCACCTTTGCCGATGGCACGGGCTGGACCGACAGCCCCTACGTAACGGTCGGCCATCCGCACCACACCTCGATCCTCTCCAAGAACCCGGGCACCGGCGCCATCACGGTGCTGGAGCAGAACCACCAGGGCAACAAGGAGCCCGTGCGCGCCAGCACGATCCGCTGGAAGGGCAGCTCCACCTCGACCACCACCCGCAAGCCGATGAAGCGGCAGGACAACGGCAAGACGGAGTCGGCTCTCGTGGTGGTCACGGTGGACGTGACGGTGAGCGGCAAGCTCAAGGCGTACCGGCCGAAGAAGCCCTGACACCTGCCAACGAACAGGAGTTCGAGCATGAGCAGCAAGTGGAACGACAACGACTATCACCCCTATGCGGACGAGTACTACCCGCTGAGCAAGCACTATGGCGGCCCGGGGGCTGCCGGCCTGATGAAGAAGACCGGCATCAAGGGGCTGATCGTCCACATCACCGACGGCAACAGCCTGCTCAGCTCGCTCAAGACCACCTGGGAAAACCGCGCGGCCTCGGCCCACTTCGCGGTGGACAAGGGCGGCACGATCGCGCAGTACATTCCGCTGTCGCAGCGCTCCTGGGCCGTCGACGGCTGGAAGGTGGACAATCTCTGGTACAGCGTGGAGAACGTCGCGGTGCACGGCGAGACGCTCACCGACATGCAGATCCGCATGAACGGCTATCTGCTCGCGTGGCTCAACGGGGAATACGGCGTGCCGCTGAAGCTCGCGGCCACGCCGGACGACAGCGGCCTGTCGTACCACGCGATGTTCACCAAGTCGAAGCCCTGCCCCGGCAAACCGGTCATCGCGCAGCTGCAGGACATCGTGGACGCTGCCGTGGGATTGAGCGGCGGCTAGATTCCCGCGGGTCCGGCCCCGGTTCGTCAATCCGGCAGTTTGCCGGGCGCCGCCGAAGGTTCCTCGATCGACGCCGGCATCGTCTCTTCCTCGGCCGCCGGCATCAGGCGCGTGGCGTCGTCGACGTCATCGGGAATCACCCACAGCGTGAGCGCCGTGTAGTTGTCGTACCCCGGCTTGGCGTGCGCCTTGATCTGCGCGTCGAGCTGCTCGGTCCACTGGCTGGGCGTGCGCGAGGCGTGCAGCGTGTCGACCAGGCACTCGTCGCCCAGCGGCTCCCACACGCCGTCGCTGCACAGGAGCAGCACGTCGCCGGGCATCAGGCGCATGCGGTCGGACACCGTGATGTCGGGCGCTTCCTCGATCGAGCCGAGCGCCGAGAGCAGCATGTTGCGCTGCGGATGCAGGCGCGCGCCTTCCTCGTCGAGCATGCCGCCGGCCACCATCTGCTGCACCAGGCTGTGGTCGGTGGTGCGCGCCACGATGGCGCCGCCGCGGAACAGGTAGGCGCGGCTGTCGCCGCTGTGCACCCAGGCCAGCGCCTGGCTCTCCAGGTCGATGGCCGCGAAGACCACCGTGGAGCGCATGCCGGCAAGCTTGCCGCCTTCGGACTGCCGCGCCACCACGTCGCGGTTGGCCTGCTCGACCAGCGTGCGCAAGGTGAACTCGTCCAGCCCCGGCGCCGCCGAGAAGCCGCCCAGCACGCTGCTGCGCGTGGTTGCCGCCGCCACATCGCCGCCGCCATGGCCGCCGGCGCCGTCGGCCACCAGGCAGGCGACGTAGCGCTCGTCGTGCCAGTGGCCGTGGACGTCTTCGTTGTAGTTGCGGCCGCCCTGCCGGGACAGCGTGACGATTTCGATTTCCAAGCGGGGTGCCTCGCGTTTGCTGGTGCTGTTGTAGTGGTGCCTGAGAGAGCGTTCTTCAGGTGTCCGACTTGAGGCGCGCCATCTGCTCTTCATAGGCTTCGAGGAAGGCCTTGCCGAAGAGGCTGTGGAAGTCGTCTTCCGCCTCGCTCGCGATGCCGCCGTAGAGCGCGACGAACTGGTCCCAGAGCTTGGCCTTGCGGTTGGCGCTGAAGAGCGTGTCGAGCGCCGACTTCGCGCTGATCTTCTTCTCGAGCTCTTCAGGCTCGAAGCGCGCAATGACATGGGCCAGCGCCGCGCGCATGCCCACCATCACGCCGAACTGGTGCGCGCGCAGGTCGTTGAAGGCATCGCGCATCGCGGCCTCGGGCGGCATGAAGCCGCGCACGCCGGGGCCCAGCAGGTGGGCCAGCGCGACCTCGACGGTGGGCGAGAACTTGAGCGGGTTGTTGGCCTGCGCCGCGATCATCGTGACCTCGGCGCGCACTTCGCGCTTGAACTCCTGGCGCGTGAGCAGGAGCTGCAGCGTGCCTTCGGTGGCGCTGCGCAGGATCGAGCCGATGCGCTCCATGAGGCCGGGCGTGAGCATCTCGGGCGGCTGGTGCGTGCTGGCGAGGCCGCGCAGGAAGGCGGCGAGCAGTTCGTCGTCGGATGCGGTGCGCGGGGCCGCGGCGGGCGCCCGCTGGACGGGCGGCGGCGGTGGTGGTGGCGGCAGCGGCTCGAACGGCCGGCTCGCGACCTCAGGGCCGCTGATGCGTATCGGCTGCCCTGTGATGTCGTCGAAGCGCGGCAGCGCTTCCACCGGCGCGGCGGCCGGAACCGGCGTGATCGCCTTCGGCGGCGTGAAGCCGAACTGGTCGATCGGCAGGTGATCGGAGCGCGGTGTCGGCGTGGGCGGCGCCGCGCTCTGCAATGCGGCCAGCGGATCGGCGGACGAAGCCGTGTTCGGCTGCAGCAGCGGGTCGGCCAGCGGCGACAGCGCGAGCGGATCGCCGCCGATGCCGCCGCCACCGCCCATGCCGCCGAAGAGCTCGTCGATGCCGGCGGCCTTGCCGTGCGCGGGCGGCGCGCCGAGGTCGGAGAAATCGTCGAGCGCACCGAAGCCTGCGGCCGGCGCAGCGGACGGCGTGGGCCCGAGCAGGTTGGCGAAGGGATCGACCTGCGCGGCCTGCGCGTTGCGCGAGCCGCTTTCCATCGGGTCGGGAAAGAGCAGCGGATCCGCGCTTGCCGGCGCGGCCGCCCTGGCACCGGATGCACGGGCCGCGGCAGGCGCGGGCGATCCGAGCCCCGCAAGCAGGTCGGCAAAGGGATCGTCGCTGGTGCTGGCCGCGGGGGCGGCGCCGAGCGGCGCCGACATCACGGTGTTGGGAATGGCCAATGCCGGCGGCGCGGCCGCGCTCATGCGCACGCTGAGTTCGAAGCTGCCCACGATCAGCCGCGCGCCATCCGCGAGCGGAGCCTCCTTGCCCGAGCCCAGCGACACGCCGTTGCACTGCATCGGATTGCTGCCGCGGTCGATGACGAAGTACTGGCCGTCGCGGCACAGCACCTGCGCGTGCACGCGCGAAACCGTGCGGTCCGGATCGTCGAGCACCAGCGTGTTGGTGTCGGCGCGCCCGATGGTGCCCCCGTTGGGCCCGAAATCGGCAGCGATGGGCTGCCCCGCCGGAGCGCCTTGCCGGGTGATGACAGCGATATGGATCATGAATCTGCCCCCGAGGCTCTATGCCCTTCTACGCCCGAACACAGCCCGCGCATGCACGGGCGAAAAAACTCAGAAGGAGTATTCATTCCGTGGAGCGGGTTGGCAATCTCGCCTTAAGAGGTATGCCATTGCAGCCATGCGGCGACGGCGCCGCGTTGAACAGCGGCCTGCCCGGCGCCATCAGCGACAGGTGCTCGGCGGCGGCGATACGCTGGCGCTGGAACCCCGTCTTGAGCACGGCGAGGCAGTGCCCCTGCGTGACTGGTTCGCCCACGAAGCATCGGATGCCGTGCGGAAAGCGGTGTCCGTCGGCTTGCCACCACGCATCGATCTTTTCGGCATCGGGCCAGGGAAGGCCTTCGTCCTCGTCCATGGCAACGTCTTCGTCGTCCGGGTTGTCATTGGGGCCGGCCACCGGGTTCTCCGGAGGCTTCAACTCGAGATCTTCGGCGGCGAGGTCCAGCCCGGTGATCGTGCTGAAGGATTCGCCGGCCAGCCTCGCGAGCTTCAGGTCGCCCATCTGCGCGATGAGCCAGGGCACGTAGTGCGGGTCACCGGCGGCGCCGATCCCGCGGATCAGGATGCGGACCGAGTCCTCCTTCCGGGCGAGCGACTGGAGCAGCGCATGGGCCTGTTCGGTGGGAAGAACCTTGAGCGCCAGCATCGCAGCTGCCGCCTGGCAAGGACCGCCCTCGCCCGTGAACGCAACGAGCATTCGGAGCGCGTCCTGCCGGTCGCCGAGCAGCAGCGCTGCGCGGGCCGATTCGAAGCGGCGTCCGGCGTCCTCGTGCATCAGCCCGCCCAGGCAGCCGGGCAGCAGATCGATGCGGCCCAGCTTGCCGGCGACAACGATGGCCTGCGCGGAGTGCTCTTCATCGGCCATGGCGGTTTCGAGCACAGTTTGCGGGTCGGCATGATGCATGGCGCATGCGGCCAGGCCGATGTCCCGGCGAAAGGCATGCGGCGAATCCAGCAGTGCGCGGGTGATGCCGCGCAACTCGGGGGCCGGCACCCAGCCGAAGGCGGAGACCAATCCGGCCCGCGCCTCGGGCACGGCTTCTGCGAGCGACAGCAGTCTTTCGAGCAGCGCGGGGTCGCGGGTGTCGATGGCACCGATGGCGTTCGCGAACATCGCTCCCCGCCCCGGGGTTTCGAGGGCCGCCATGCAGAGACCGCGCGCGAAGTCGCCGGCGATCGCCAGTCCATCGAGGCTCGCCGCCAGGCGCTCGTCCAGGCGGCTCAGCCGGTGCAACTGGACATGCGGGGCGCGGACCAGCACCGCGCGTGTCGAGCGCAGCACACTGGCGTTGTCGAGGTGCTGCTGCACGACGAAAGGGATGGGAGGGCGAGCAGCCGCAAACATCGGGTGGGCTGTGTTCACAGGGTCGGGGTCTGCGCGGTCCACACAATGGCATCGGTCGTCCAGGCGAGCTGCAGCGTGCCGAACGACCACAGAACGCCATCGTTGGCATGAAGGTATCCAAACGAAGTCAGCCCGGGAACGGCAACCTCTTCGAACGTCGCGTCGGGCAGGAGCTTGAACAATCGCGTCGAGGTAGCGGCAAACAATTGCCCGCCAAACCATTCGAGATCCCAGATGTCCTCACCGCCTGGTATCTGCGCAAGGACGCGCCACGCGTCATCCACAAAACCGAGAACGAGCCCCATCTTTCCAGCTGCGAACACGAGGTGCTTCTTGAAAGTCCTGACGACATGGAGCGTCAAGTTGGTGGGACTCGCCATCTCCGACCATTGCAAGCCGCTTGCACGCCAGATCTCACCGCGATATCCGACAGCCCATATCTCGTCTTCATCCACGCCGTCGATCGACGTGAAGCCACATATGTCGATCTCGCCCGGAACTGGCACCTTTGGCGGGTCCAGCACCTCCCAGACACCTGCATCCGCCCTTCGATAGACCTGTCTGCCCATGCCGGCCGCGTACACCGTAGCCGAGACCGACGGTTCCGTCGCCGCCGAGTGCGAAGACACATGGTTGCGGAAGTTCGAGCTGCGCCAGCCGGACCGGCATCCACTGCATCGGGAAAAAAGTCCAACCCGCTTGAGGCCCATGCCAACGGGCAAGCGCCGGTTGCTTGCCGTCATCGACCTCGATCTCGCAGATCACCCTCACCGAGTGATCGTTTTCAACGAGACCAGGACCGAATTGGAGAAAAAAGGATTCTGAGGCCATGGCATGCGGATTGAAGATTGAAATCAGAAGCCCTTGGCAAGCACCGTGAGCAAGCGCCGGCCAAGTTTTGCCTCCTGGCCGGAATTCAACGTACCCGTCGAGCGGCCATCGGACCCCATGTCCGATCGCACCGGCGTGTGCTCATCGCATCCGGGGCCATCCGGCGGAGGCTTCTTGTGATAGTCGTCGAGTTGCGCCTTGGTGCATTCCGGGTCGCATTCGGGCATGACGATCGTCTGGGCAGCGACACCCGCATCCCTGGCTTCGCCATAGGTCCAGTTCGAGATGCCTTTGCCGTCGCTCATCACTGTCTTGGGCGCAAAAAGGCGCTTGTTGTAGGCCGTTTCGATTTGCTGCTGCACCGCATGAAACTCACCATGCTGCTTGGCCTCTCGTGGACCATCGACGCACATACATGGAGCGGCTCCCTGGTTGTACCCCTCCCCGCTTGCATTCTTGAATTCGGACATGACATGTCCTCCTTCTCTGCCGCCGATCGGCGTAAAGCAATGGACCTCGATCAGGTGATGCGGCGTTTTTCCCGGGCAGCAATTGCCTTGCGAATTCTTTCCATCGCTGTGCTTGGCGCTTGGGGCGTAAGGCGACAGGACGCACTTCATGGCGTCTCGGCACGAGGAGTCCGGGTTGTCGCACATTTTCTTGACCCAGCCCTTGCGTTGGTGCGGCTTGGGCGGAGGCCCGCATTTATCCGTCAGTGCCTTTGCCACGTCCTTGCATGGACCGGTGCCTGCAAACGCTGCTTCGTCGATGTACGGCCAGGGCGGCGCATTCCCCGGCGACGATGCATGGTTGTGCGTGGTGAGGTCGACATTGCGCACAACGTTCTCGCCCTCCACCTTGACGTCCATCGACCACGCGTTGAAGTACACCTTCCCCATGTTCTTGCTGGTCACGACCCCCTTCTTGGGCGCGCATCCCGCCTCGTCTCCGGTGCTTTTCTTGAAATAGCTCTTGTTCTTGAGCATCACCTCCTGGCCTGATATCTGCACGGTCGTCGAACCATCGCTCGTGTCGGTGGCCATGCCGGTGTTCGGATACGGGATCGGCACGCCGGGCGGCGTTGCCGGCGTCTGCGGCAGCGTGAAGCACACATCCGGGAACGCGCAGACCGACTTGCCCGCCGCCTGCTTGCACGATATCTCCATGTTGTTGGCATAGACTTGGTTGCTCATACCGGCATCCGATACTGCAGGCAGAGCGCCGCTCGCTGCCCCGCGTCGTTGGCCAAGTGCGCGAGGATATTCGGCCCCTTGGCGTACTGTTTCTCGCAGGCAGCCTGGGCCGCAGAAACGATGGCGAGCCCTACCGCGGCGCCGATCTCGCCAGTGCATTCGGCGGGATGCCAGATGTCAAACTCCTTCTTTCGGACATGCAACGTGCGCGAGAGTGCCAGCGCAGCCTCCTTGAAGTAGTACTGTTCTCCCGAAAGATCGGTGATGCGGAAGTCCATCTGATGCATCTGGCACCCCGCATCGGCCAGCGCAGCCTTGACGGCCTGGGAGAGCCCCTCGGCGCGCAGCGGCACCTCGCTTTCGACATGAGCCTCTTCGAGACCGAATCCGACGCCGGTGCAGAGCAGTTCTCCCGCGTTTCCCTCCGGTTCACCCAGCAACATCGCGCCGGCCGCCTCGCCCGGCATGAAGCCATTGGAATTTCGGGCCGTCAGCAGGCGATCACTCTGCTCGTAGTGGCTCAGCGTCGACCATGAGAGCAGGCTGTCCGTAGCGGCAACAAGCACTTGTGGCATGCCGGACTCGATCAATAGCGCACGCGCCTGCGCGAACGCCACGGCAACCCCGACACGGCCCTGCGCGATGATCTGCGATTGGGGCGCAAAGGCACTGCCGAGCTCTTCCTGTATCTGCAGGAAGAGCTCGTCGTCCAGCCCCGATGTCCGTCCGGGCCGCATCGGCTCCGCCACGCAAAGGATCAAGGGCAACTGTCCCCACTGGCTGCGTGGCACTTTTCCCAACGCTTCCTCGATTGCCATGGCGGCCATCCTTGTCAGCTTGGGGAGCCCGCGGCACAAAGGCGCCAGCGGCACCTCGTGCGCCATGATCCACTCTCCGCCCGCGTCGATGAAGCGCGTCTCGACGGGGTTCGTCAGCTTGGCCCGGAACGCGGCGCAGCTCGATTCGGCGTCCAGCCCCACCGGCGTCACCAGGCCGCTGCGAAGAATGGCGATTGCACGCGAATTCATTCGGTTTCAACCTCATCTGAGGTCATCGGAATCATCACAACCGGAATCGGGAAAGGGACCTGCTCGCGCTGCTGCCACCACTCCCGTCCCTTCTTCCCAACCAGCACCTGTGCGATCTCGAACAGGCTCTTTTTGAGCGGCCTCGTCACTCGCCACGACAGCGTGAAGCGCTGCGCATCGGGCTCGATCACCACCGTGTCGAGCGTGGCTGTGTAGTCCTCGCGCGCCCCGTGTCTGGGAAATACATGCACCGGCGCCACCAGATGCGGAATGGTGAAGCGCGTGATGCCCTCTGGCGTGAGATTGCCGAGCACCACATCGATCGGTGCCTGCTGGAACAGCTCCAGCGGTACCTGCTGGTCCATCGGCGCTGCCTGGAAGTACTGCGGATCGAAATCCGGCGGCAGAAACGGAAAGTGCTTGTCCAGCCACTCGTCATCGTAGGTACCGGCGAAGCACGACCGAGTGGACCAGCCGCGCCCCACGGGGCCGAAGGCCATTGGCCGGTAATTGCCGCCCGGGTCGTGCACCGCATGGCCGATTTCCTCCGTGCGCGGCAATGGGGTCCCGTCGACCCAGTCCATGCGGATGTGCTTATGGAAACCAAGACCCACGGGGTTGGGCATGAAAGCAGCATGTTCCGACAGATCTTCGTGCCGGAGGTCGGCGCCGCCAAAGGCAACGTCGTACGACAGCGGCTGCTGCACGAACACGCCGGGCGGCGAGGCCGTAGCGCCCAGCGGCCCGCATTCCCAGTGGCGCGGACCGACAACCGCCAAGCTCTTGCTCCAATTGCCCGCGCGCACACCGGCCTCGACCCGCGTGGCGGGTCGCCCCTGCGGTGCGTAGGCGCTGCCCAGCAACAGGATGTCGCAGCGCTGCTTGTGCGGCGCGAAGTCGACCTCATAGACCGGCGCGGAGAGTCCCGGCTCGCCGGTAAAGGTATCGGCCATCACGAGCGGCACCTGTTCCTCGTGCAACGCGAAATGACCGGCGGGCGCATCGGGCGGCGGCATGCGAAAGGTACCTTTGATGACCACCACGAGCGATTCCCGCCCACTGGGCTCCAGGCCCATGTTGTAGCTGGCGACCATGCGAGTGGCGTTGATCAGTTCCACGAGCTTCTCTCCGGGTGCATCAGTTCAGTTGCACCGAACCGCCCTTGATGCGATTGACACCCGTCGAACGGCTCGACACATAGCTGCCCTGGATCAGCACCTTGCCGGCCTTGGTGAGCGTGATGCTGGCCTTGCCACACCGCAGCACGAGCTGCTCCTTCGCACTCACGGCGATCCGGCTGCCGTCAGCCTCCACATCGACCTGCGATGGCATCGCGGGCAAGGGCGATCCGTCCCCGCTGCGCAGCACGCCCATCACGACGGGCCGGGCCGGGTCTGCCGCCTCGAACATCAGCACGACCTGCCGGCCGATGTGCACGCCATGCAGATCGACCACGCTGCGCGCGCGCACGGCCGCGGTGCCAGGCTGGCCCGGGAACACGACAAGGGGCGTGCATCCCTCGTCAGTGATGGCGACGAGTTCGCCCGTCGCCACGGCATTCCACGTCATGGTGGCCGTGGCCACCTGCAATTGCGCTTCGATCAGATCCCTGCCGCTCATGGTCGGTTCTCCGTCATGTGATGGATTCAGTTCTGCAAGATCTTCGAGCCCTTGATCACCACGTCGCTGCTGGCCTTGACGTTGATCTTTCCGGAGCCTTCGATCGTGATGTCCTTGCCCTTGATCACAATGGTCCCGTCCTTCTTCATCGTGATGCTGGCGCTGCCTGTCTTGATGGAGATGGAGTCGCCCGCATCGATCACGAGGTTCTTCCCGACGGTGAGCGCGTCGTCCTTGCCCACGCTGGATGTGCGCCCTTCGCCCACGCTGCGCGACTCGTTCTTGCCCACGGTGGTGGAAAGGTCCGCCCCCACATCCACCGACCGGTTCGCCCCGATGCTGCTCGACTGGTTCGCGCCCACATTGATCGTCTGGCTCGCCCCCACCGTCACCGCCTGCATCGCCCCCACCGTGATCTCCTGCGCCGCGCCCACGGTGATGGTCTCGTTGATCCCCACCGAATGCGTGCGCTGCAGTGCCACCGTGGCCGTCTCGCTCGCGCCCACCGTGATCGAGCGGTTCTGGCCGATGGAGATGGTCTCGTTCAGGTCCACCGTCTCCGTGCGGTTCTGGTGGATCGTGATGGTCTCGTTCTTGTCCACCGTTTCGGTGCGCTGGCCGTGCACGGTGATGGTCTCGTTG
>NZ_JBFTPJ010000436.1:0-4733 GCF_056398445.1 Variovorax sp. 01T439_2 | reverse complement strand
GCATGCACCGTGCCGAGACGCGCGGTCCACACGAAAGCTTCCAGCTGGTGGAGGGTGAACCTCGTTGATAAAGAACTCGAATCAACCATCGTGAGAATTGATCAGTATCGGTGCCGGGAGCGGCTGCCTACGATTGCCGTCATTCACAACGACGATATCCGAAATGACTGCCATCGAACGAGGAGAGTTGCCGCCGCCATGCACGCTGCAACTGCTGGCCCTGCTGAAGGAGGCCGAGCCGGCCACCATCGGCCACTTTCATGATCGCGGCTTCCTGCATGGGCGGATCAAGGCCATGGCTGCGGTGGCGCGCAGCGTCGGCACTGCCGTCACCGTGCGTTGCGAGGGCTCGGACGGATCCATCCTGCATCACGCGCTGGGACAACTGCGGGCCGGCGATTTCCTGTTCGTCGACCGCGCGGGCGACGAGACGATCGCGTGCATGGGAGGCGCCAGCATGCTCGCGGCGCGCCTTCGCGGTGTCGCAGGCGTGGTGGTCGATGGCTGCGTCACGGACATTGCGGAGCTGCGCGAGCTCGGCGTGCCGGTGTGGGCCCGCGGCCTGAGCGCCCRCACCACCCGCGCCAGCGGGCACGCGGGCAGCTTCTGCCGGCCAGTGGACTGCGGGGGCGTGCGCGTGCATCCCGGCGATGCCGTGCTGGCTGACGAAAACGGCGTTCTGGTGATGCGGCCCGACGAGGCGTGGGCCTTGGCCCGGAAGGCGATCTTGCTGCAACAGGCGGAGCAGCAGACGCTGTCACGGCTGCGCGCCGGCGAGTCCTATTCCGACGTGCTGGACACGCGCCTTGTTTTCCAGGAGGCAGCGGCATGACGAGCGCYCATCAGACCAGGCCGCCCGCCTTCGCACCGATGGCGGAACTGTCSCGTGCCTTGCGAACCGGAGAGACSAGTTCGGTGATCCTCACGCGGGAGTGCCTTCGCCGCATCGCAGCGCACGACGCTGTCTTCAAGAGCTTCCTGGCGGTCTACGAAGAAGAGGCCYTGGCGGCGGCGGCCCTCGCMGACGAGGARCTTCGCGCAGGCCACGACCGCGGCCYGCTGCACGGYATTCCGTTGGCGCTGAAGGACCTGGTGAACATCCAGGGCAAGCCCACGACGGCRGGCTCACCGCTGCTGTCGGCCAACATCGCGCAACAGGACGCAGCCATCGTTCGGCGCATTGCCGACGCCGGCGGCGTCATCGTCGGCAAGACCCACATGGTGCAGTTCGCGCTGGGCGCCTGGGGCACCAATACGCACATGGGCACGCCACGCAATCCGGCCGGCCGCGCCACSGACAYGCTGGTGGCAGGCGGCTCCAGCAGCGGATCGGCCGTGGCCGTSGCAGCCCACCTGGTGCCGTGGGCGATCGGYTCCGAYACCGGCGGCTCGGTTCGCGTACCCGCGGCCTTCTGCGGCATCGTGGGCTTCAAGCCCACCATCGATGCGCTGCCGCGCGAGGGCGTCTATGCGCTCAGCGAGAGCCTGGACAGCGTGGGCCTGCTCGCGTCGTCGGTGCAGGATGCCCGGATGTGCTTCGAGGCGCTCGCCGGCGCGCCCGGTTCGGGCGCGGACGCCCGCCAGCGGATCGGCGTCCTGGAGGCGGATGAACTCGCGCCGCTCGCGCCGGCCGTCGCGCGATGCCAGGCACAGTGCCTGCAAAGGCTCGAGCAGGCGGGTTTCAGCCTGGTGCCATTCCGGTTTCCGGCGCCGCTGGCGGCGTTCAAGGAACCCACCAATGCCATCATGATCGCCGAAGGCGCCTGGGTGAACAACCGGTTCCTGGACGACCCGGACGCACCGATGGATCCGTCGGTGCGGTCGCGGCTTGTCGCCGCCCGGGCGACCACGGCCGTGCAGTACCTGCAGGCCCAAGCCACCGCGTCGCGCTGGCAGCAGGAGTTCGCCGGCGASATGGACAGGCTCGGGCTGTCCGCCRTCGCCATGCCSGTSACGGCGATGACCGCGCCGCGCCTCGAGGACGTCGACCACRACGTGGCGCCGGTCCACTTCACCCGCCCGGTCAACCTGCTCGCGCTGTGCGGTATCTCGCTTCCCGCGGGTGAGGACGACGACGCACGGCCCATCGGGCTGCAACTGGTCGGGCGCGCGGGATGCGATCACGCACTGCTGGGTGTCGCTGCCGATGTCGCCGCCGCACTGCATCCGTCTCGAATTCCGTCGCAGGAGGTGCGCAATGCTTAGCAAGCTGGCTGCCGTCCTGCTGGCATTCGTCGTTCCGTGCGCGGCCGCCCAGGACTACCCGCACAAGCCGGTGCGCCTGATCGTCCCGTTTCCTCCGGGCGGCAGCGTGGATCTGGTCGCGCGCCTGGTCGGCAAGAGCCTGCAGGACGCGCTGAAGCAGCCCTTCGTGGTCGACAACAAGCCGGGTGCCTCCGGCAACGTCGGTGCCGCCTACGTCGCCAAGGCGCCGCCGGATGGCTACACGCTGCTGGTCGGCAGCGCCGGTGTCTTTGCCGCCAACCAGTTCCTGTATGCCAATCCGCCATTCGATCCGCTGCAGGCCTTTGCGCCCATCATGCGGATCGTCGATCAGCCCAACATCCTGGTCGTGGGCCAGCAGTCGCCCGTGCGCAGCGTCAACGAGTTGATCGCGCTGGCCAAGGCACGCCCGGGAAAGCTGAGCTTCGGCAGCGCGAGCGTCGGTTCCGCCCAGCACTTCTCTACCGAGATCTTCATGCAGCAGGCCGGCGTGGAGCTCCTGCACGTTCCCTACAAGGGAGGCGCGCCGGCGCTCGTGGATCTGATGGGCGGGCAGATCGACATGCTGTTCGACACCTCGCCGACGGCCTTGCCTTACGCCAGGAGCGGCAAGCTGCGTGCGCTGGCCATCACCAGCCGACAGCGCTCGCCGCTGCTTCCGGACGTTCCCACGATGAAGGAAGCGGGGCTGCCCGACTTCGAGGTCGTCACCTGGACCGGCATTGCCGCGCCGGCCGGCACACCCCAGGCCGTGATCGACAGGCTCAACGCCGCGATCAAGACCGCGCTGCGCGGCGAGTTGCGYAGGCAGCTCGAGGAGACCTCCCTCATTCCGGTCGGGGACTCGCCCGAAGCCTTCCGGGAGTTCATGCGCAAGGACGCGGACAGCTACGCGCGCCTCGTGAAGGCCGCCAAGATCACGCCCCAGTGATCTTGCAGGGCGGTCCGGACGACGAATTTTTCACTCTCTTGATTGGATGCTGACATGAAGATTGCCTTGATACGTGYKGCGTGTGCCCTCTCACTGGCRATGGCAGGGCCGGCGTTCGCAGGGGACTACCCGGACAAGCCCATCCGCATCGTGGTTCCCTATCCGCCGGGCGGCGCGTCCGACACGGTGTCGCGCCTGATCGGGCAGCAGCTGTCGCARCGMCTCAAGCAGCCCGTGGTCGTCGAGAACAAGCCGGGTGCCACCGAACAGATCGCGGCCAGCTTCGTCGCCAAGGCGAACCCGGACGGCTACACGATCCTGCTGGCCTCCACCGCGGGACTTTCGGTCAATCCGACCCTCTACAAGGGACGCCTCGCCTACGACCCGGAAAAGGACCTCGCGCCGATCGTGCTGGCCGTGACCCTGCCCAGCGTGGTCATGGTTCATCCTTCGATGCCGGTCAATTCGTTCGACGAGCTCACGGCGTTCGCGCGGTCTTCGGCGACACCGATCAACTACGCTTCCAGCGGCGCCGGCAACCCCAGCCACCTGGGCATGGAGCTGTACAAGCGCGCGGCGTCCATCGACATGACGCATGTGCCYTACAAGGGTGGCGCGCCCGCGCTCCAGGATCTGATGTCCGGCCAGGTGTCCGTGATGATGGCCATCGGYCCGGAGTCGATGCCGATGGCCAAGGCCGGCCGGATGAAGGCGCTTGCAGTGACGACAGCGAAACGCTCGCCCGCCTATCCCGGACTGCCCGCAGTCTCCGAGACCAAGGGCTTTGCCAACTTCGAGCTGCTGCACTGGTTTGCACTGCTGGCACCCGCCCGGACGCCCGACGCCGTCATTGCGCTGCTGAACAAGAACGTGAACGACATCCTGAAGGACCCGGAGGTGAAGAACAAGCTKCTYGARATGGGAATGGAGCTCGAAGGCGGCTCGCCGCAGCGRYTGGCCGAAACGATCAAGCGGGACCGCCTCAAGTGGGAGAAGGTGATCATCGAATCGAACATCCGGATCGATTGATCCGCACCGACCCACATCATCATCCGAAAGAGAGAAYCGACATGGTCTTTGCTGGCGAAGGCATCCTGATTTCATCGATGGAAGTGCTCCCCGAGGAGGAGGCCGACTTCAACGAGTGGTTCGACCGTGAGCACCTGGCCGAGAGAGTGGCAATTCCCGGTTTTCTCGAGGCGAGACGGTATGAATCCGTCGGCGCGCCGACGYGCTACCTGCAGATCTACAACACCACGCGGTTCGATGTGCTGGACAGTGCGCCTTACCGGGCAGCCCTGGCGAGCCAGACCGAGTGGTCGAATCACCACATTTCMCGATTCATCGCGCCGACGCGCGTGGTCGGACGCCTKGTGCACAGCGCGGGGGKCGCGCGAGGCGTCGCAGTYGCACTKATGCGACTTCGGCCGTCCGGYGATCCGGCCATGATGCCGGCGCTTGCGGGCGTTCTGGAAGTGCTCGACCAACCGGGCACGGCTTCGATCCACTTTGTCGAGGCCGATGCTGGCCTTTCCAGGCCGGTGACGGCGGATTCGGGCTACGTGGGCAGCGAGGACTG
>NZ_JBFTPJ010000435.1:0-4758 GCF_056398445.1 Variovorax sp. 01T439_2 | reverse complement strand
CGGCCCCCATCCCAGCCTTCCCCCGGAAGGGGAAGGGGCAAGAGGACCGGTCATGAACAACGTGCAGCGCTTCTCTCGCAGCTCTCTCCCAGCCATGCCCTGGAAGAACGGCGGCGGCACCACGCAGGAGATCGCGAGCTGGCCGCAGGGCGCGGGGCTCGATGGCTTCGGCTGGCGCGCGAGCATCGCGACCATTGCGGCGGCCGGGCCGTTCTCGACTTTCGCGGGCGTGGACCGCAGCATCATGCTGCTCGAAGGCGACGGCGTGCGGCTGTTCACGCACGACGGGCGCATCGAGCACCGGCTCGACGTGCCGCACCGGCCGTTCGCATTCAGCGGCGACGACGCGATCGACTGCACGCTGCTCGGCGGCGCATCGAACGACTTCAACATCATGACGCGCCATGGACAGTGGCGCGCCGACGTGCAGGTGCTGGACCACGCATCGGCCATCGAGGCCGCACCGCACGGCGTGCTGCTCGCGCTTGGCGGCGCATGGCGCCTGAACGGTGAGCCCTGCCGCGAGGGCGAAGGCCTGTACTGGACCGACAGTGCGCAGGCATGGCAGGCCGAGCCCGCGCAGGAAGGCGCGCGGCTGGCTGCGATCCGCATCGTGCCGGCGTAAGCTGTGCAAACACAAGACAAGACAAGACATGACATCCGCAAGCACATTCCCATCGGCCGACGGCCTCTGGACGGGGCTCCGCCTGGCGCCCGGTGCCGCGCCCGGCACCACCCTGGACGCCAACACCGAAGCCGCCATCGCGGTGGCCGAAGGCACGGTCCGCTGGGTCGGCGCACGCAGTGCCCTGCCGGCCGAGTTCGCAGGCCTGCCGCCGCACGATGGCGGCGGCGCGCTCGTCACGCCAGGCCTGGTCGATTGCCACACGCACCTGGTCTACGGCGGCCAGCGCGCCAACGAGTTCGCGATGCGGCTCGCGGGCGCCAGCTACGAAGAAGTGGCGAAGGCCGGCGGCGGCATCGTCTCGTCGGTGCGCGCCACGCGCGAGGCCGATGAAGACGCACTCTTCGCGCAGGCTGCGCCGCGGCTCGAACAGCTGCTGGCCGACGGCGTCTGCGCGATCGAGATCAAGTCGGGCTACGGCCTGGCGCTCGAGCACGAGCGCAAGCAGCTGCGCGTGGCGCGGCGCCTGGGCGAGGCTTATGGCGTCACGGTGCGCACCACCTTCCTCGGCGCGCATGCGCTGCCGCCCGAATACGCGGGCCGCAGCGGCGACTACATCGATCTCGTCTGCAATGAGATGCTGCCCGCGCTCGCGGCCGAGGGGCTGGTCGATGCGGTGGACGTGTTCTGCGAACGCATCGCCTTCACGCTCGCGGAAACCGAGCAGGTGTTCCAGGCCGCGAAGGCGCTGGGCCTGCCTGTCAAGCTGCATGCCGAGCAGCTCTCCGACATGGGCGGCGCCGCGCTCGCCGCGCGCTACGGCGCGCTCTCGTGCGACCACATCGAGCACCTGTCGGCCCAAGGCATCGAGGCCATGCGCCAATCAGGCACCGTGGCCGTGCTGCTGCCCGGCGCCTACTACACGCTGCGCGACACGCACCTGCCGCCGATCGAGGCGCTGCGCACCGCCGGCGTGCCGATGGCCGTGTCGACCGACCACAACCCCGGCACCTCGCCCGCGCTGAGCCTGCTGTTGATGATGAACATGGCCTGCACGCTGTTCCGCCTCACGGTGCCCGAGGCGCTGGCCGGCGTCACCCTGCATGCGGCGCGCGCCCTGGGCCTACAGAAAACGCACGGCGCGATCGCCGAGGGCATGCCCGCCAACTTCGTGCTGTGGAACGTGCGCGACGCAGCCGAGCTCGCCTACTGGTTCGGCCAGCGCCCGGTGCGCACCGTCGTGCGCCAGGGCCGCATCGCCGTGGGAGCTGCCCAATGAACACGCTGTTCGCGGCCGATGCGCTGCTGCCCGGCGGATGGGCAAAGAACGTGCGGCTGTCGTGGAACGAGGCCGGCCAGCTCACGCAGGTGCAGTCCGCGGCCCCGCCGGCAGCGGGCGCGCAGGTGGCGAAGGGCCCCGTGATCCCCGGCATGCCCAACCTGCATTCGCATGCCTTCCAGCGCGCCTTCGCGGGGCTCACCGAATACCGCGCCCAGCAGCAGGACAGCTTCTGGAGTTGGCGCACGCTGATGTACCGCTTTGCCGCGCGCCTCGGCCCGCAGCAGATGGAGGCCATCGCGACCTGGCTCTATGCCGAGATGCTCGAGGCGGGCTACACCAGCGTGTGCGAGTTCCAGTACGTGCACCACGATGCCGATGGCCGCCCCTATGCCGACGATGCGACGCTGAGCCTCGCGCTGCTGCGCGCCGCGAAGAAGGCCGGCATCGGTTTCACGCTCTTGCCCGTGCTCTACCAGGCCAGCGGCTTCGGCGGACTGCCGCCCAACGAGGGGCAGCGCCGCTTCATCCGCTCGACGGATTCGATGCTGCGCCTGCTCGACACCCTCAAGCCCGCATGCGAGGCGCAGGGTGCACCCGGACCGCAAGGCGGTCCCTCGGCCCGCCTGGGGCTCGCGCCGCATTCGCTGCGCGCCGTGCCGCCCGATGCGCTGCGCGAAGCCGTGGCGGGGCTCGAAGCCATCGACCCGGGCGCACCGATCCACATCCACATCGCCGAGCAGACCAAGGAGGTCGACGACTGCGTGGCCTGGAGCGGCCAGCGGCCCGTGGCCTGGCTGCTCGACCATGCGCCGGTCGACGCGCGCTGGTGCCTGGTGCATGCCACGCACATGGACGCGGCCGAATACGAGCGTGCCGCAAAGAGCGGCGCGGTCGCCGGCCTGTGCCCGACCACCGAGGCCAACCTGGGCGACGGCATCTTCGATTTTTCCGCTTGGCGCCACCATGGGGGCGCCTGGGGCCTGGGCTCCGACAGCCATGCCACGGTCAATGCCGCGGAAGAGCTGCTGATGCTCGAATACAGCCAGCGCCTGGCCTGGCGGCAGCGCAACGTCGGCGCCAGCGCGGCGCAGCCGCATGTGGCCACCGCGCTCACGCTCGAAGCGGTGCGCGGCGGCGCGCAGGCCTCGGGCCGGCCCATTGGCGGCTTGGCGGTGGGGCAGCAGGCCGACTTCGTCGTGCTCGATGCCGCACAGCTTGCGCTGCAAGGCCTGCCGGCGCCCGACATGCTGTCGGCCCACGTCTTTGCGAGCCATCGCACCTCGGCCATCGATGCCGTCTGGGTGTCGGGCCAGCCGCGCGTGGCGGCCGGCCGCCATGCCCTGCACGCCGAGGCCGCCGCCGCCTTCGTCGCGGCGCGCAGCCAGCTTCTCCTCGAAAATTAGAGTCCCATGAGCTTCACCACCACCGAACCCGCCTTCCGCTTCCGCCAGGGCACGCGTCCCTTGCTGATCTCGATGCCGCACGTCGGCACCTACGTGCCGCCCGCGCTCGCCGCCCGCCTGACCGACGAGGCGCGCCAGGTGCCCGACACCGACTGGCACCTCGAACGGCTCTACGATTTTGCCGACGAACTCGGCGCCTCGGTGCTCGTTGCCACGCATTCGCGCTACGTGGTCGACCTGAACCGCCCGCCGGATGGCGCCAGCCTCTACCCGGGCCAGAGCGTCACGGGCCTGTGCCCGGTCGACACCTTCGACGACACGCCGGTCTACGCGTCCGCTGCCGACCTTCCGGACGACGCGGAAATCGCCGCGCGCCGCGACGCCATATGGCAGCCCTACCACCGGCAGCTGCAGGCCGAGCTCGACCGCCTGAAGGCCGCGCACGGCACCATCGCACTGTGGGACGCGCACTCGATCCGCTCGGTGCTGCCGCGCTTCTTCGAAGGCAAGCTGCCCGACTTGAACCTGGGCACCGGCAAGGGCAGCAGCTGCGACCCGGCGCTGGCCGCCACGCTGCTCGGCATTGCCGAATCGGCCACCGGCTACACGGGCGTGCTCAATGGCCGCTTCACCGGCGGCTACATCACGCGCCAGTACGGCAACCCCGCGGCCGGCGTGCACGCGGTGCAGCTGGAGATGACGCAGTCGAGCTACATGCAGGAGAAGCTGCCCTTCGACTACCTGCCCGAAGTCGCGGCCGGCGTGCAGCCGCATGTGCGGCGCATGATCGAGGCGGTGCTGGAATTCGTCGAACGCCGCTAAAGCACTGACGCCGCCCAGGGGCAGCCCCGCTTCCTACAATCGGGGGCTATGAAGCCCGTCATCTATACCCGCGGCCAGGCGCTTGCCGGCATCCTCGAAAAGCGCATCGCCATCCTCGAYGGCGCGATGGGCACGATGATCCAGCGCTTCAAGCTCACGGAGGAACAGTACCGCGGCGAGCGCTTCAAGGACTTCGAGCGCGACGTCAAGGGCAACAACGAGCTGCTCTCGCTGACGCGGCCCGACGTGATCCGCGACATCCACGAGGGCTACCTCGCGGCCGGCGCCGACCTGATCGAGACCAACACCTTCGGCGCGACCACCATCGCGCAGGAGGACTACAAGATGGCGCACCTCGCACGCGAGATGAACCTCGAATCAGCCAAGCTCGCGCGCGCGGCCTGCGACAAGTTCAGCACGCCCGACAAGCCGCGCTTCGTGGCCGGCGCCCTCGGCCCGACCCCCAAGACCGCGAGCATCAGCCCCGACGTGAACGACCCCGGCGCGCGCAACGTCGACTTCGAGCAATTGCGCGCGGCCTACTACGAGCAGACCGAGGCGCTGGTCGAGGGCGGCGCCGACGTGATCCTGGTCGAGACCATCTTCGACACGCTCAATGCCAAGGC
>NZ_JBFTPJ010000434.1:0-4760 GCF_056398445.1 Variovorax sp. 01T439_2 | reverse complement strand
AGCCATGAGAGCACTTCGGTCTCGCGCGGCGTGAGCGCCGCTTCGGCCAGCCGCGCCGACGGCTTGCCCGCGGCCCCTTCGCGCTGCGCCGCGAACAGCAGCATGGTTTCGCCGAGCGCCGCGGCGCCCAGGTTGCGCACCGAAATGCGTGCGCCTGCCGCCGTGGCCACCGCAATGGCCGCGCCGGGCGCAAGCGCGGGTGCGAGCGCGGCGGGCAGCAGCCCGGCGGCCGGCGCCGCATCGAGCGCATGCAGCCACAGCGCGGCTTGCGGCGAGCGCCATGCGATGCGCCCGCGCGCATCGACAAAGACCACGCCCATGCCGGCCACGTCGACCGCATCGCGCGCCATGCGCGTGATGCGTGCGTTGCGCGTGTGCGTGTGCAGCCGCGCGAGCACCTCCTGCGCGCGGATCGGCTTCACCACGTAGTCGACGCCGCCGCATTCGAAGCCCTCGACCACGTGCGCGGTTTCCGAAAGGCCGGTCATGAACAGCACCGGAATGTGCGCGAGCGCCGCATTGGCCTTGATGCGCCGGCAGGTCTCGAAGCCCGACAGGCCGGGCATCAGGCCGTCGAGCAGGATCGCGTCGGGCACCACCAGTTCGAGCCGCTGCAGCGCGGCCTCGCCATCGGCCGCGACCAGCACGGTGTAGCCGCTCGATTCGAGCGTGTCGCACAGCATGCCGAGGCTGCTGGGGGCGTCGTCCACCACCAGCACCACGGGGCGTTCGGCTTCATCAGGGGGCGAGAGTGTCTGCATCTTGTTCTGCGAGTGCCTTGCGGAGCTTGTCGAGTTCGAATCGGGTGACCATGCCGCGCAGCCAGGTGCAGGTGGCCGCGGCCGGTGGGGAGGCGGCGGCGAGGCGGTCGAGCACCTGGTGCAGGCCGCGCATGTGGCCCATCTGCACCAGCCGCATCAGCTCGGCGCGGTCGTCTTCCGAGAGCGCGAGCTGCACCGGCCGCGGCGCCATGTCGACGGCGGGCGGCATCGCGTCGTTCGACGCCAGCCATTCGAGGCCGAGGTGCCGCTCCAGCGTGGCGATCAGCTGCGACTCGATGACCGGCTTGCCCACGAAGGCCTGGCAGCCCGCGGCGCGCAGCAGCTCGCCCTGGTTCTCGAACATGTTGGCCGAGACGATGATGATCGGCAGGCGGTCGAAGCCCGAGGCGCGCACCAGCGCCGCGGTCTGCCAGCCATCCATGTCGTCCATGGTGAGGTCCAGCAGGATCGCCGAGGGCAGGTTCTCGCGCAGGCTGTCGAGGCATTCGGTGCCGCTCGCGGCCTCGCGCACCTCGAAGCCCAGCGGCGCGAGCATGCCGGCCAGCATCTGGCGCTGCACCGGCTGGTCGTCCACCACCAGCAGCGTGCGGCGCGCGCCGATGTAGCCCGACACCGGCCGGCGCGTTTCTGCCTGCGGGCCGGGGTCGGCCACTTCGCGCAGGTACACCCGCACGCTGAAGGTGCTGCCCGCGGGCGAGGTGGCGGCCAGCGCCAGCTCGCCGCCCATCAGCGACGTGAGCAGGCCCGTGATGGTGAGGCCCAGGCCCGTGCCGGGCTCGCCGCGCCGGCGCCCGGCGGCGCCGCGCTCGAACGGAAGAAAGATGCGCTGGTGGTCCTGCGGCGCCACGCCGATGCCGGTGTCGACCACGTCGAAGCGCAGCACCTCGCGCCGCGCATCCACATGCAGCGTGACCGTGCCGCTGTCGGTGAAGCGCACCGCGTTGGCCAGCAGGTTGATGAGGATCTGGCGCAGCCGCTTGGCATCGGCATGCACCCAGGGCGGCAGCCGACCGCTGTGGGTGTAGACGAACGCCAGGCCCTTGTTCTCGGCCTGCGGCCGCACCATGTGCACCACCTCGTCCAGGAAGGCCGGCAGCGCGAGAGGGGCGGGCTCCAGCTGCAGGCGGCCGGCCTCGATGCGTGCCAGGTCGAGCAGCCCGTCGATCAGCCCCAGCATGTGCTCGCCGCTGCGCTGGATGGTCTGCACCGCTTCGCGCGGCGGCGCCACGGCCTCGCCCTTGAGCAGGATCTGCGAGTAGCCCAGGATGCTGTTGAGCGGCGTGCGCAGCTCGTGCGTCATGCCGGCCACGTAGCGGGTCTTGGCCTGGTTGGCGGCTTCGGCGGCTTCCTTCGCGGTCTGCAGCGCGGCGTCGGTGCGCTGGTGCGCCTCGATCTCGACGGTGAGCAGGTGGTTGTGGCGGTTCGATTCCTCCTGCGCCATCTGCCGGCTCTCGCTGCCCAGCACGATCCACCAGGCGGCCACCGCCGCCACCAGCGACAGCAGCGCAAACACCTTGAGGAAGGCGCTGCGCAGCGCCGGGTCCACCGCATCGGCGCCCACGATGGCCTCCTGCGCATACACCACGCCCATCACCGTGGCCAGCAGCGCCACCAGCGAGGTGGCCACCATCAGGTAGTGCGCCACGCGAAAATTGAGCCGGCCCGACAGCGCGGGCGGCAGCAGCGCCTGGAGCCAGCCGCTCATCTGCTCGGCCGCGCGCGAGTCGGTCTTGCAGCGGTCGTGACAGCGCGATTCGAGCGTGCAGCACAGCGAGCAGATCGGCGCGCTGTAGGCCGGGCAGTGCGCCATGTCCTCGGACTCGAAGCTGTTGTCGCACACCGAGCATTTCACGATCTGCCCCGGCGTCCAGCGCCGGATGTCGCTGCGCGCGAGGTAGTAGCGTCCGCGCGTGCGCCAGGCCAGCAGCGGCGAGACCACCAGCGCCGTTGCCAGCGCGATGAAGGGCGAGAACGCGCGCGCCCACTGGCCCAGCACGCCGGAGTACGCCAGCATGGCCAGCGCCGCCGCCACCAGCATCGCGCCCAGGCCGACCGGGTTGATGTCGTACAGGTGCGCGCGCTTGAACTCGATGGTGCGCGGGCTCCAGCCCAGCGGCTTGTTGATGATCAGGTCGGCCACCAGCGCGCCGACCCAGGCAATGGCGATGTTGCTGTAGAAGCCCAGCACATGCTCGAGCGCCGCGAACACGCCGAGCGTCATCAGCAGGATCGCGATGACCACGTTGAACACCAGCCACACCACGCGCCCCGGGTGGCTGTGCGTGAGCCGCGCGAAGAAGTTCGACCACGCCAGCGAGCCCGCATAGGCGTTGGTGAGGTTGATCTTCATCTGCGAGACCACCACGAACAGAGTGGTGATCGCAAGCACCCAGGCCGGATCGCGCAGCACGTACGAAAAGCCCGTGAGGTACATCAGCGTGGGCTCGACGGCATGCCTTGCCGGGATCTCGTGCTGGAGCGCCAGAAAGGCCAGGAAGGCGCCGCCCATCATCTTGAGCATGCCCGGCACGATCCAGCCCGGGCCCGCCACCAGCACCGCGGCCCACCAGCGGCCGCGGTTGGCGGCCGTCTTCTCGGGCAGGAAGCGCAGGTAGTCGACTTGCTCGCCGATCTGCACCACCAGCGAGAAGGCCACCGTGGCGGCGGCGCCGAACATCAGCGGATCGAAGCCGCTGCTGTCGGAGCTGCGGCCCACCAGGCCGGTGAAGTCGGCATACAGCTCGGGCTTCTTCACCAGCACCGCGATGAACGGGCAGACGAACAGCACGATCCAGATCGGCTGCGTCCACAGCTGCAGGCCCGAGATCAGCGTGATGCCGCGCATCACCAGCGGCACGATCACGACCGACGACAGCAGATAGAGCAGCGGCAGCGGCCAGTCCAGGTACAGCTGCAGCGCCAGCGCGAGGATGGCCGCCTCCAGCGCGAAGAAGATGAAGGTGAAGCTCGCGTAGATCAGCGAGGTGAGGGTGGAGCCCAGGTAGCCGAAGCCCGCGCCGCGCGTGAGCAGGTCCATGTCCACGCCATGCCGGGCCGCGTAGTAGGAGATCGGCAGGCCGGTCAGAAAGGTGATGAGCCCCACCACCAGGATGGCCCACAGCGCGTTCGAGAAGCCATAGCTCAGCGCAATGGCGCCGCCGATGGCCTCCAGCGCCAGGAACGAGGTGGCGCCGAAGGCCGCGTTGGCGACGCGGAACTCCGACCACTTGCGAAAGCTGCGCGGCGTGTAGCGCAGCGCGTAGTCCTCCAGCGTTTCGTTCGCGACCCACGCGTTGTAGTCGCGGCGGATGCGGAAGATCTTCTGGCCGGTGACGGGTTGCATGGTGGGGGCTTGCGGCAAGGGCGGGGGCGGCGGCATGGAAGGCAGCAGAGCAAGAAGCGCTCCCTGCGTGCTTTGCGCCCTTGCGCGGCTCGCAAGTCTGCAGGCCCGGGCGCTTGCGGCCGCTACGTTGAATGACGTATTCGCGCCGGCGCAGGTGATTTCTAAAGTACCAGCCATGGTGCTCGGGGCACCGTCCGACGCACTGCGATGGTGCGCGGCTCAACCTTCCAACAACCTGCCTGGAGTTTCCCGATGTCGCGTGATTCAGAAGACCTTTCCCTCGATGCCCTGGCATTGCGCCGCCGCCGCTTGCTGCAGGGCGCCGCCGCGCTGCCCGTGATGGGCCTGTCCGGCCTGAGCTTCGGCCAGTCGCAGTTCCCCACGGCCAAGGTCAACAGCACCAAGCTCGCGGTGACCGACACCGAAGTGACGGTGGGCCAGCTGCACTCGTCCTCCGGCACCATGGCCATTTCGGAAACCGGCTCGATCCAGGCCGAGCAGCTCGCCATCGACCAGATCAACGCGATGGGCGGCATCCTCGGGCGCAAGATCAAGGTGATCAAGGAAGACGGCGCCTCCGATTGGCCCACCTTTGCCGAGAAGTCGAAGAAGCTGCTGGTCAACGACCATTGCGC
>NZ_JBFTPJ010000433.1:0-4785 GCF_056398445.1 Variovorax sp. 01T439_2 | reverse complement strand
AATCGAGCGAGGTGGTGGGCGGCCTGAGCGCCGAATGGGCCGCGAAGCTCGGCCTCGCCGAAGGCATGCCGCTGATGGGCGGCGGCGTCGACGCGGCCGTGGCCACCTTCTGTGCGGGCGTCACCGGCAGCGGCGACCACGTGGCGATGATCGGCACCAGCATGTGCTGGGGCTTCGTGAGCCCCACGGTGGATGCGCGCCACAAACTCATCACGATGCCGCACGTCTACCGCGGCGCGGACCGCAGCTATGTGTTCGGCGGTG
The DNA here is from genome assembly GCF_056398445.1 of Variovorax sp. 01T439_2. Taxonomy (NCBI): domain Bacteria; kingdom Pseudomonadati; phylum Pseudomonadota; class Betaproteobacteria; order Burkholderiales; family Comamonadaceae; genus Variovorax; species Variovorax sp. 01T439_2. The sequence goes on along the minus strand of NZ_JBFTPJ010000433.1, from coordinate 4,521 downwards.
CGATCACCGCGGGCGCGGCCGTCACGTGGTTCCGCGAGGCTTTCTGCCAGGCCGAGGTGGCCGAGGCCGCGCGCACCGGCGAGGATGCGCATGCGCTGATCGAGCGCAAGGCCATCGAGGTGCCACCCGGTGCCGAAGGCCTGGTCTTCCTGCCCTACCTGATGGGCGAGCGCAGCCCGATCTGGGACGCGCAGGCCAAGGGCGCCTTCATCGGCCTCTCGCTCGCGCACAGCCGCGCCCACATGTACCGCGCGGTGCTCGAAGGCGTGAGCTTTGCACTGCAGCACAACATCGAGGCCGGGCGGCTAAGCGGCCAGCCGCTGGACGACCGGCTGATCGTGGTCGGGGGCGCGGCGCATTCGGACCTGTGGATGCAGATCGTGGCGGACGTCACGGGCTACCCGGTGTTCACCATCGAGGAAGAGGTCGAGGCGGCATTGGGTGCGGCGATGCTCGCGGCGCTCGGCGCGGGGCTGGTCGATGCGGCCACTGCGGAGTGCGGCTGGGTCACGCTGGTGGAACGCGCGCGGCCCGGGGCTGCGGCGCAAGCTGTTTATCGCGAGCGCTTCGATATCTACAAGTCGCTTTATCCGGCATTGCGTGATGCGATGCATCGGCTGAAATGAATCCTTGCTTTTCGATCGCCGCGTCGTGCGTTCGGGGTGCGCTCCCGCCGACGGGGTACCTTGCTCCGCGAATGTCCTCCGGCCTTCGGCCTCCCCCTTGATTTCGCTACGCAAGGCACCCCATCAGCGGGAGCGTGATCAGAGCAGTCGTTGATCAGCGATACACCAGCGGCGTGCCCAGTGCACAGAGCATCGGGTGCTCCCCGCAGCGAAATCAAGGAGGAGGCCGCAGGCCGGGGGACATTCGCGGAGGGGAGTACCCGGTGATCTGTGCACGCGCCCTGAACACCCGCCCTGAACACAAGCCCCAATCCATGACAGCAACACCATGACAACAACAACTTTCGATTTTTCCGGCCAGCGCGCACTGGTCACCGGCGCAAGCAGCGGCATCGGCCGTGCAGTCGCCGTGCGGCTCGCGCAATCAGGCGCAGCCGTGACCGCCGTGGGCCGCAACGCCGCCGCGCTCGACACACTGCACACGGAAGCCGGCTGCACCGCATTGACCGTCGACGTGGCCAACCCAGCCGAACTGGAACGGGCACTCGCAGCACTGCCAGCCTTCGACCTCGTCGTGAACTGCGCCGGCATTGCGCTGCTCGAACCGGCGCTCGACGTCCAGGCCGAAAGCTTCGACGCCGTGATGGCCGTCAACGCACGCGCAGCAGCCCTGGTCGCCTCGCGCTGCGGCAAGGCGATGATCGCGGCCGGCGTGCGCGGCAGCATCGTCAATGTGTCGAGCCAGGCGGCACTGGTCGCGCTCGATGCGCATCTTTGCTATTGCGCATCCAAGGCCGCCATGGACGCCATCACACGCTCGCTGTGCCTTGAACTCGGACCGCACGGCATCCGCGTCAACAGCGTGAACCCCACCGTCACGCTCACGCCCATGGCCGAGCAGGCCTGGTCCGATCCCGCCAAGAGCGCGGCGGCGCTCCGGAACATTCCGCTGGGACGGTTCGCGCAGGTCGACGAAGTGGTGGCGCCGATCCTGTTCCTGCTCTCCGATGGCGCCTCGATGGTCAGCGGCGCGGCGCTGCCGGTGGATGGCGGCTACACCATCGTGTGACTTGACGGCCGCTCAGGCGAAGCGGGCACCGCCGCCGCCGGGCGACGCCAGCAAAGCATCGAGCTTGCGCGAGATCTTCTGCTCGATCTGGTCGCTGAAGCTGCTGAACAGGAAACCCAGCGTCGCCTCCAGCGTCAGCGTGTCGGCCGTGACCTCCACCGTGCCGTCGATGCCTGCGCGGCTGAACTGCGCGACGTCGCAGGCCTCGCCCTCGGTGTAGGTGCATTCCAGGCCGTAGTCCTGCCCGACCTGCTCGATCCACTGGCGTGCGACTTCGCGGGCGCCGGCAATGCCGAGTGCGTGGTTTCTTTCGATATGGATGTCAGGCACCGTGGCCTCCGTTGCTGCTGCTGCTGTTGTCGTTGTCGTTGTTGCCGCCATGGCCGGAATGCGTCTGCAGCATTCCCGTGGCCGTCTGCAATGCGTTGCGCCGCTCTTCCATGGTCGGCAGCGCGGCAATGCGGCGCACCGCCTTGTAGAAGCGCGGCCAGTCGCGATTCTCGCGCGCAAACAAAGCCTCGAAGCCCGGCACCAGGTCGTCGTAGGCACCCTGGGCGCCGAAGGCCGCATTGTTGGCGCGCGCCACCCACAGGTCGTAGGCGCCCTGCCGCGGCCCCTGCCATTGCGCGCGCAGCATCGCGTAGTGCTCGCGAAAGGCGTCCATCGCGGCCTTCTTCATGGCGTCGACCGCGGGCCAGTCGCCGGCCTTGGCCTGGGCGGATTCGTACACCTGGTTGAGCGCGCGGCGCGTCTCGAGGGCCAGCGCGCGAAACTGCTGGCGCTGCCCGTCGAAGCGTGCGTACTCGCCGCGCGCCGCCTCGCTGGCCTCGCGCTGCAGCCACATCGCGCCGCCGATGCGCTCCACCGCGGTGGCATACGACTCGTTGAAGACGATGTCGCCGGGCACATAGAGCACCTGGTGCGCGAGCTCGTGGAACACGATGCGCGCCAGCTCGCCTTCGGGGTAGCCGATGAAGGTGGAAAGCAGCGGATCGCCGCCGGCCCAGTTCATCCAGCCCAGCGTGGAATACGCCGGCACCGGGTACACGGCCGTTTCCAGGCCCTTGGCGCGCAGCGCCTCGGCCTCGGCCCGGGCGGCGGCCTCGTCGTAGTAGCCGCGGTAGCCCACGCAGCCGGCCACCGGAAAGCACCAGCTCTTGAGCGTGAGCGAATAGGGCGGCGCGGCCACCACGTTCCACACCGCCGCGGGGCGGTGCAGATCGGCGTACGAGGTGTAGCTGGCGTTGTCGGGCAGCGCCAGTTCGGTCACGGCGAAGCGGCGGATGCGCTGCGCGAGTTCGAGCTTGGCCTTCAGCGGCGCGGAAACCGCGGGGTCCGCGAGCCATTCGGGCACCGGCTTGGCCACCCGCAGGATGCCGAGGTGCCCGCTGGCCGACTGCCAGTAGTAGCCGAGGTCGGCGCAGCCGCCGAGCAGCAGCAGTGCGCCGGCCAGGGCGAATGCGGGGGCCGCCCTCACCCCGGCTCTCTCCCAGAGGAAGAGGGAGCGACACGCTCCACTTCGACCAGGCAGTCGTAGAACGTGGGCCCGCGGCCGATGTCGGTCAGGCGCTGGCTGGTGAGCTGGTTGACGTTGGTGCCGTCCAGGCCGAGCTTGCGCCACCAGATGCCCATGCCGTGCACCACGCCCGGCCGCGCGCGGCGCGACACCTCGGCGCGGCAGCGGTGCTCGCCGCGCCTGTTGAAGACGCGGACGATGGCGCCGTCCTCGATGCCGCGGGCGGCCGCGTCGGCCTCGTGGATCTCGAGCAGCGGCTCGCCCTCGATGGCGCGCAGGCTGGTCACGTTGACGAAGGTCGAGTTGAGGAAATTGCGCGCCGGCGGCGAGATCATGGCCAGCGGAAATTCGGTGGAACTGCCGGCCGCCTCGTAGTTGGGCACATGGTCGGGCAGGCCGTCCATGCCCTGCGCCTGCAGGCGCGCGCTGAAGAATTCGCAGCGGCCCGAAGGCGTCGGGAAGCGGCCTTCGGCAAAGGGCGCCTCGGGCAGCGCRAGGCTGGTGAAGCCTTGTTCCAGCAGCTGCGCGTAGTCGATGGCGCCCGGCGCAAAGGCGCTGCGGCACAGTGCCTCGTCGTCGTCCGAGAAGCAGGGCTCGTCGAAGCCCATGCGGCGCGCGAGCTCGCGGAACACCCAGGCATTGCTGCGCGCCTCGCCGCGCGGCGCCACCGCGGGCCGGTTCAGCAGCACGTCGGTGTGGCCGTAGCTGGTGTGGATGTCCCAGTGCTCGAGCTGGGTGGTGGCGGGCAGCAGGTAGTCGGCGTAGTCGGCGGTGTCGGTGCGGAACTGCTCGAGCACCACGGTGAAAAGGTCCTCGCGCGCAAAGCCCGCCACCACCTTGCCCGACTCGGGCGCCACCGCGACCGGGTTGCTGTTGTAGACCACGATGGCCTTCACCGGCCTTGCCTGGTCGAGCAGCGCGTCGCCGATGGTGCTCATGTTGATGGTGCGCGGCTGGCGGCCCGCGAGCAGGTCGGGGCGCTGCAGCGCGGCGCGGTCGACCGGAAAGTGGCCCGAGCTGCTCAGGAGGAGCCCGCCCGCGCGGTCGCGCCAGGCCCCCACCAGTGCGGGCAGGCAGGCGACGGCGCGCGCCGCGTTGCCGCCGCCGCGCACGCGCTGCATGCCGTAGTTCAGGCGGATCGCGGCCGGCCGGGTGGTGCCGTAGGCCCGCGCCAGCGCCGCGATCTGCGCCTCGGGCACGCCGCACACGGCAGCCGCGCGCGAGGGCGGCCATTGCAGTGCGCGCTCTCTCAGCGGCTCCCAGCCKAGCGTGTGGTTGGCGATGAAGTCGTGGTCGAGCCAGCCGTGCAC
>NZ_JBFTPJ010000432.1:0-5460 GCF_056398445.1 Variovorax sp. 01T439_2 | reverse complement strand
ACGCAGCGCCTGCCGCGCGCGGTGGGCAAGAGCAAGGCGATGGACATGGCGCTCACCGCCCGCATGATGGACGCCGCCGAAGCCGAGCGCGCGGGCCTCGTGAGCCGCGTGGTGCCTTATGCGCAGCTGGCCGACGAAGCGCTCGGCGCCGCGCTGATCATCGCGGGCTACTCGCAGATCGCGGTGATGGCGGCCAAGGAGTCGGTCAACCGCGCCTTCGAGAGCGGCCTCTCCGACGGCGTCATGTTCGAGCGCCGGCTGTTCCATGCGCTGTTTGCCACGGCCGACCAGAAGGAAGGCATGGACGCCTTCCTCGCCAAGCGCCAGCCGGACTTCAAGAACGCCTGAGCGATCAGCGCGCGAGCAGCGCCTTCAACTCGGCCAGCGCCTGCGCCGGCGGCGTGCCGACCGAGGCGCCGGCTGCCGTGCCCTGCGGCGTCCAGCGCACCTGGTCGCCCGCGATCTCGAGCACCGCGAGCAGGGCGCCGCCGCGGTAGAGCTCCAGCCGCGCCTCGACGGGCGCGGCCGGTTCAGCGCCCGGCGCGGTGGCCGAACGAGCCAGCGTGTTGACCAACGCGGCCAGCCCCTCGGTGTCGCCGCGCGCATGGCGCACGCTCTGCCCGGCGCGTGTTGCGTTCAACGACGTCCATTGGTCGAGCGCCGAGAACGCACCTTCATCCGGACTTGCCGCGGCCTTGCCTGCCATCACGGCCGCGCGCGGCGCGGGGGCCGAGCGCAGCATGCCGGAGGCGGCGTCGGCGCTGGGGCTGCGCTGCGGTGCCGACAGGGCTGGAGAAGAACCAGAAGTGCCGCCGCTGGCGGCCTCGCGGGTGGCGGGCGGCGCTGCGGGGGCCATGGGCGCAGGAGGCAGCGGCGGCGCGATCGCTGCTGCTGGTGATGATGCTGGTGCCGGTGGAACTGCTGCAGGTGGCGCAGGTGCGGGAAGCGACGCTGGCAGGGGCGGCGGCTCTGGCGCGACCTGGCTGGCCTGGGGCTCGGGCGCTGGTGCGGCAGCCTGCTTGCCGGAGGGCGGCGGCGCCGATCGGCGCACTGCGATCTCACTGCTTCGCATGGACTCTTCGCTCACCGTGTCTCGCGCCGCTTCGGCCTGCGGCTGGGCTTGCGCTGGTGCCGGTGGCGGGGCCGATGCGGTAGCTGGCGCGGGCGCGGGTGCCGCGGCCGGCGCCGGAACTGCAGCCGCAGCCGGCGCCGCCTCCTGAGCAGTCGCAGGCGCGGAGGCAACTCCCGCCTCTCCATCCAGCCGCGCATCGGGCACCGGTTCGCGATGCCAGAGCACGGTCACGAAGGTAGCCAGCAGCACGGTCGCAAAGGCCGCGTTCCACGGCATGCGCGCATGCGATCCCCCGCCGCCGCCGAACAGCCGGCGCCACCAGGGCGCGGCACCCTCGTCTTCAGCCGCCGGCGCCGCCGCGGGAACCGGTGCGAGGTTGTGCGCCATCTTCCGGATCGCGTCGCGGGTGCGCGGATCGGGCAGCGCGTCGCTGTCGGGCGCGTGGTCGAGCGCGCGGCGCAGTGCGGGGTCGCGCAGCGCCGCGTCCTCGCCGCCATCGTCGAAGCCAGGGGTGCCGCTGCCGGTGTTCACGCGCGCTGCTCCAGCACCGACAGGTAGCGTTCCATGCAGCCGCGCAGTTTCTGCAGCCCATAGCGCAGGCGGCTGCGCACCGTCTCGAAGCCGATCTGCAGGCTGGCCGCGAGTGCTTCGACGGTCAGCCCGTCTTCATGGTGCAGCAGGAACGCGGCGCGCTGCTCGGGCGGCAATTCGTCGAGGCAGGCCAGCAGGCGCCGGCCGGCGGCGCGCCAGAACGCGAGTTCTTCGGCCGATGGATGCGCCGCGGCATCCATCGCGCCGCGCACGCCGCGGTCGAGCGTGGGAAAGGCGTCCTCGCCATCGTCCGGATGYGCGGCATCGAACGCCACTTCGCGCCCGCTCACGCGCAGCCGGTCCATCGCCAGGTTGTGCGCAATCGTGAAGGCCCAGGTGCGCCAGGCGGCGCCCTGCGGCGAGAAGCTGTCGCGCGCCGAGATGATGCGCACCCAGGTGTCCTGGAACACCTCGTCCGCCTGCGCCGCCAGCCGGGCGCCCAGCAGCCGCTTGACGAAGCGGAACAGCCCGCCCTCGTGGCGCGCATAAAGCACGTCGAACGCCGCGCCATCGCCGCGCGCGTAGGCCAGCATCAACTGGTCGTCGGGCATGGCGTCGCGCTCGGTGGCGGCTTTGGCGGAAGGGGCGCGGGGCAGCGCAGACATCGGCGGATTTTCACCCGGGGTTGTACGGGCGGCGGCCGGCTTCGGGGTTGGCCATCGCAAAAAAAGACACCGTGTGCGGCTTGGCGGGCTTGATTCGAGGCCCACAGCCTGCGCTATAATCTTGGGCTCGGCACAAAACTGTGCCGAACGGCTCTTTAGCTCAGTCGGTTAGAGCGATGGAATCATAATCCACAGGTCCGCGGTTCGAGTCCGTGAAGAGCCACCAACACCACTTTTGCGGTGCTCCGCAAAAGTCAAAAAGCCCTAAGTAAATCAACTACTTAGGGCTTTTTTGTTTGGGCCTTCGCATGCCGCGGGGCAAGGGGTCTGGCAGCGCGGCAAAGCCCGGCCGCGGCCTACCCGCCGCCCCGGCTCACCAGCACCCAGCCGGATTCATCCCGATGGAAATTGGCTTCATCGCCGTGCCCCTCACACCTTCATGCCGCCGGCAGCCGCCACCCTGCGGTAGTCCGGCCATCGGCGTCCGCCGATCGCGTAGATCAGTACGGCCCACGCCAAGGCGCCGAGTGGCTGATACGTGAACACGATGCCGGTGAACACCACGTTGAACAGCATCGCGAAGTAGAAGAACGGGTTGATCGTGCCGTAGTACCGCGTGTCGTCGCCGACCTGCACACCCATCACGATCTTGCCGCCGTTGAGAAACCAAAGCCGGGTGGCCTTCTCCGTCTCGACCCCATCCTGCAGGAAGTTGTTGAGCTTGCGGTCGATCATCACGTTCGTCAGTGTCTTGTCGCCGATCTGGATCAGCGAATACTTGACCACCTCGTTCTTCATGTTCACGGTCGACTCGCCCAGCCGCGTGAGCCTGCCTTCGATCAGTTTCATTGCGTCCCCTCCTTCRGTTCTTGTCGATTTGCTTGATGAGGACCGACGCCTTGGGCGTACCGATCGGGTTTGCGTAGAGCGTCGCCAGCACGGGCCAGAACTCCGGCCCGATGGCGCCGTTGTCATCGCCGAAGCCCTTGAAGTGGGTTGCAAGGCCCAAGGCATGCCCGATCTCGTGGATGACGATGGCGCCGTCTGCCACGCACTGCGGGTTGTCCAGGTTCACGTACATCCGCCCGGTGAGCTCGCCGGGACTGAGCAATGAAGCGGACCAGCCGCCGCCAAAGGGCGCATCGCTGACGTTGGCGCAGAAGCCCTGCGGATTGGCGCCGGCCGGCAGGTAGGCCGTGCCCTGGCGGAACACGATGCCACGGGTGATCGTCGCCTCGTCGGCGGCGGCGATGCTGGTGCGGTCGAAGATGGCGAACCCGAGCTTGGCTTCGATCTCGTCCATCGCAGGCACCGCACGGACTTCGCCATTGGTCTTGACCGGGATGGGCAGGCTCCAGCGCTTCACCACGCCTGCGTACCGGCCGTCCCACGGGTAGCCGGAGCTGGAGAGATTCGTGGAATCGACGAGGCTGAGGATTTCGGCATCGGTCGGGCCGGCGGAAGCGACTGGCGCCACAGGCTCGGCCGGGGCCTGTGCCTCAGGTGTTGCCGGTGCCGTGAGCGTCGTCGTTTGCGCCGGGGTGGAGGGAAGCCCTGCGACAGGTCCCATTGGCGCGCTGCCGCCTCCACTTCCGCCGCCGCAAGCCGCCAGCACGAGGGCGGTGCTCAAGAAAACCATCCTGCTTTTCATTTTTTGATCCCTGATTTCTATCGATAAAAAGGCCAAAGTGACATCTTTGGCTCGAGAGAATCATAATCATAAAAGGTCAAAATGGCCTTTTCCAGGGCGGCAATGAGCATCGATGAATGCTGCTGTCCATCCACCATCGCCGATACGAAGTCCTGCGCAAGCACCTGCGTGCGGTACGGCTTACCGCAGGGCTGACGCAGGCTGAACTGGGCGCACGGCTGAAGGTCGACCAGTCCTATGTTTCGAAAGTCGAACGGGGCGAGCGGTACATGGATGTCCTGTTCTATCTGGACTGGTGCCGCGCCTGCAAACTCCGGCCGGAGAGCACTATCGTGGATTTGATCAAGGCGGGGGCGTAACGGTCCACCACTGCGCCTGCGGTCAACCATGCTGCGCGATGCGACAAGCATTGGCGGGATCATTCATGGGTAGGAGAAACCTGACCGGCGAGTCGTGGAGAAGTCGATCTCTCATCTTGTAGACGACAACTCCGTCGGTAGATCTGCCTTCATCGAAAAAAGAACGTGGCACTTCATGTCGCTTCCACAGATATTTGCGTGGGCAGTCAGTACGCATCTTGATGACTACAAGAGCACCGAGCTTGTCCTGTTGAAGGGACATCTTCTTCTTGAGGTGGCAATCGAAAACGCTATTCACCTGCTTAGTGGGGGAAACGAAAAATACGGCGGTCTTTCATTTCACAAGAAGCTTCTGATGCTCAACCGCATTCAAGCGTGCGGCACTCCGGACATCGCGAAAGCGATTGAACATCTTCATGCCCTCAACCGGATGAGCCGTCCTTGCTGACTTTCCGGGGGTGAAGACCCAACGACACACGTTTCGGACCAAACTCATACAGGCTTTCAGTGCCCTTGGTGGCGCGATCGTCGCCCCACGGAGCACCTCGGCTGAATAGGATGGAACGCATGCATCAACAAGGCGTCCAGCGTAACGTTCCGAGCAGATATCGCGATCCAAACGTTCATCTTCCAGCACGACCGTGCCGGAGAGGAGGCGAATGTGAATGCGCAAATTCAGCAGATGGTGCTTAGTCGGTGCTTTCTGAAAAAAACACATCCATCAAAAGACAAGAAAATGCAAGACCGTTACGCGAGCATCATGAAAACGCGCCGTGCGATCACCGCCATCGCTCAGGCTGATCAGACCGCTCCATTCGCCGAGGTAATCGCCAGCGACCTTGATAGCTTTAGGGGTCTTCGGGTTGCCTATGCCACCAAGGCAACCCGCCTGCAAATTCAGGAGGTTCGACTCGACCAGATCGAGGCGGCGTGCCCGATGGTGAGGAGCTTCTTCGACGGCAGCGGGCTGCTGTTCTATACGGACGATATTTACCGCAAGACGCTCGCAGGAGGTGCGGCATTCCATGTCGACTTTTCGGTTTCCCTCGATAAGAACGTTGCCGAGGCCTTCCGTTGCTTCGCCAATGGAAAGAGCTATTCGAAGCCTGAGGAGTTCTACCGCCTGCTGCTGCTGCTGAGAGGCCGAGGCGAGCTCAGTTTCAACTTTGATTATTTCTCCTA
>NZ_JBFTPJ010000431.1:0-4804 GCF_056398445.1 Variovorax sp. 01T439_2 | reverse complement strand
GCCGTACACAGAACGCGGCAGCCTGGTCTCAGTGCTCAAAGAATTCATGCCTCGTGACATCTGGCTCTACGCAGCGTACACGCAGCGCCGGCACAACAGCGCAGCCCTGCGTGCACTACTGAAATTGCTTGAAACGCGCATGGGAGGCGGCGCACCCGACCATCCGACCTAGAAGCAGAGGGCTGAAATACATCCATTCACAAGCGCCTGCCGCGTATCGCTCAATTTCGCGGAAGCAACCATGCCGTGGAAGCACAACGCTACGGCGCGCTCCGCAAGCTGGGGGGCCATCTGCGCATGCGTCTCAAACCATCGACGCTGTGTTGCGCAGAAGACGCTGCAAGATGCTATTGAACGCAGCAGGGCCACTCTACTGCAGCGGCGTCGACCATGCGATCTCTACGACGTTGTTCGCGTGCAGCGCCAGGCGACTTCGTCGATCGCAAGATCTCGTGAAAGCATCACAGCGCCACGGTTGTGTCCATGTACGGCGCGTAGGCTGCCTCGAAGCCCGACGCCGCGGCCCAACCGTCGATAACCAAAGGCACGTCAATACCCCCTTACCGTTGATTGGCCACGCACCCTCAAGCCATGAGAATCCGTTGGCGCCGTAGCCGAAGCTGCCACTGTGGGCCGCGTCGAAACCAGTGATGCGGCCTGTTGGGCTGTCGCCGATGCTTCAGGTGACATCGGCCGCAGCAATGGTGCTTTGGATGGGGTGTCCTGTCAGCGGACTGAGCAGGCTCTGCGTGAGGCTGCCCACGCGCTCAGCCGTATCGTTGGTGTAGCTGCTGAATTCGGTCTAGGTCAGCCGCGCGGCGCTGTCATAGCTGCTGCTGGGATGAGATGATCAGATCGCGCACGCGTCTCCGGTTGGAGCTCACGCTCGGCTTCTCACTTGGAGTTCTTTATGGATTTTGGCCTTCGATGAAAGAAGCTTCCACTCCCCTCGCGGCCGAGACCATTCCGGACACGTCCATTGGTCCATGGCCGGCGACCGACGCCAGTTCTCTTGCCCGGAAAACAGACGCGCAACGAAGCCGCGTCATCTACGGTACTACTTTGTTTGTAGTCTTTGTGTGCGCGGCGTTGCTGGTCATGAACGCATGGCTGGTCGTTCGTGCGCGCACGGCGGAAAACGAGCAGATCGCGCGGGCGAATACCAACCTGGCACGCGCGGTCAGCCAGCAGATCGATAGTACGGCTGCCCTGGCCGAGCACATCATCTCGGGCCTCGTCTTCGAACTCGAGCGCGCGGACATCACGCCCGACTCCCTGCAGCGTCTTCAACCGGTCCTCGTGAACCATGTCGCCGAAGTTCAAGCCATCAAGGGAATCTTCATCTACGACGAGCAAGGCCGATGGCTGGTCTATTCCGATGCATCCCCGGCGGGTACCCGAAGCAATTCGGATCGCGAATATTTCATTCACCACCGGACCAACCCGAGCGCGCGGACGCTGATCAGCGGCCCCATCGTGAGCCGCTCTTCGGGCGAGTGGGTGATCCCGGTGTCGCGCAGGATCAACGACCCGGACGGCAACTTCGCCGGCGTGGTGCTGGTCACGCTCAGCGTCAAGCATCTGCTGAGTGTCCTGGACCACTTTCAGATCGGCGAGCAAGGAGCAATTGCGCTGTTCGGGACGGACCAACTGCTGCTCCGCCGCCCCTTCAGGGAAGCCGACCTGGGCAGGCGCAGTACAGATACGCCGTTGCAGCAACGTTTCCGGGCCTCGCGCTCGGGCACCGTCGAGGGAAGATCGGCGATCGATGGCGTGACACGGATCATCAGCTTCGAGCATTTGCTGAACTACCCGCTCTTCGTGACCGTTGCCGTCGGCAAGGACGAGGCGCTGCAGGAATGGAAATCCGCGTCGATCTATCAAACGGCTTGGGTGGTTCTTTTGTGCCTGGTCGTCGGAGTGTCAGGCCGCCACTTGATCCGGTCGATGCGCAGGCGACTGGTGGCGGAACTGCAGCTGCGAAGTGCCCGGGACGCGCTGACGGAGGCCAATGAGCGCCTGGAACATCTTGCGCAGGAAGACGGGCTGACAGGCCTGGCCAACCGCCGCTACTTCGACGCCCGCCTGGCCCTCAACTTCCAACAGGCGCTGGCAAGCCAAACGGCGCTGGCGGTCGTCATGGTCGACGTCGACGAGTTCAAGAAGTACAACGATCTGTACGGGCATCTTGAAGGCGACGACTGCTTGCGGCGGGTCTCCCAGGCACTGCGGTCGGCCGTGTGGCGCTCGAGCGACCTTGTCGCGCGCTACGGGGGCGAAGAAATGGTTTTGTTGTTGCCCGCGACGGACGCCGCAGGTGCACTCGAGGTTGCGCAAAGGGCGCGGCTGGCCGTGGCCGATCTGCAGATCCCTCATGCGGCGTCGGCGCTGGGCACCGTCTCCGTCAGCCTTGGCGTGGCGTCCGGGGTTCCGCAGCCCGGCAGCACGCCGTTCGAACTGCTGAGAGCCGCGGACGAAGCACTCTACCTTGCCAAGCAGGAGGGGCGAAACACCGTCAGGGTGCACGCCTGACCAGTTTGCTGTTGTGTTGCCCTCGTGGTGGCCGAAGGCGACGCAAATGCGCTGGCTTGGCGGCCATCAAGGGCTACAGGTGGTGGGCTCCACAGACGGGCAGGGTCTAGCCTGGGTTGCGCCAGGCAGGCCTGGCCCGTGAATAAATTATAGCATAAATGCGACAAGATGTAACATTTTTTGGCCAAGATCTGGCTCAGTCAGGTCCAATTGGCCCGTCGGATTGGGCTCAAAACGGCATTCGGCAGACGGCGGCAAGCGCCGGCCCGCCCCGGCGGGGGTAGTGCCGCAACGGGTTGCGCAGAGCCCGAGCTGAGCCAAAGGCCCCTGGGACACCAGCCCCCTAGAGACCGGTGGTTCGGCGCACCTCGCCCAAGGTGATCCAAAGCAGCCCACCTGAGCGCGAAAAGAAAAGGGGGTAAAAATGGGGAGTAAAGTGCCTGCCCCGCCCGCAAATCCGCATGGATACTGGGTTGCCGGCGGAGAGTGTGAGATTCGAACTCACGGACGCTTTCACGTCGGCAGTTTTCAAGACTGCTGGTTTAAACCACTCACCCAACTCTCCGGAACCGTCGATTTTATGCTGACGCCGGCCCGTTACTCGTCGGGCAGGAAGAGCGACTGCAGGTCGCTCAGGAAATCCAGCCCGCGCTCGGTGGGCCACACGCGATGCAGGTCGCGCGCGATGAGGCCCTTGCGCTCGGCTTCCTCCAGGCCCTTTTGAATGCTGGTCATGGCAAGCCCGGTGCGCTCGCTGAACTGGGGCAGCGTGAAGCCCTCCTTCAGGCGCAGCGCGTTGAGCATGAACTCGAACGGCAGGTCGGCCAGCGCCACTTCGTCACTTTGCGCCACGGCGGCGCCGGCGCGGGCGTTGTTCATGTACAGGCGCGGCTCGCGAAAGCGTACCTGGCGCACGATGCGGTGCGCGAAGCTCAGCTTGCTGTGTGCGCCGGCGCCAATGCCCAGGTAGTCGCCGAACTGCCAGTAGTTGAGGTTGTGCGCGCAGGCGTGGCCGCTGCGCGCATAGGCCGACACTTCGTAGCGCGACATGCCGCTGGCGGCGGTTCGCTCGGTGATCCGGTCGAGCATGGCGTAGGCCAGGTCGTCTTCGGGCAGGGCCGGCGGAAACTTGGCGAACCAGGTGTTGGGTTCGATGGTGAGGTGGTACACCGAGATGTGCGGCGGCGCGAGCGCCAGCGCCTGGGTCAGGTCGGCGTCCAGCCCCTCGAGCGTCTGGCCCGGCAGCGCATACATCAGGTCGAGGTTGAAGGTGTCGAACGCGCTCGCGGCTTCTTCCACGGCGGCAATGGCCTGGGCGCGGTCGTGCACGCGGCCCAGCGCCTTCAGGTGCTCGTCGTTGAAGCTCTGCACGCCCACCGAAAGCCGCGTGACGCCCGCGCCGCGGTAGGCGCGGAAGCGGTTGCGCTCGAAGGTGCCGGGGTTGGCTTCGAGCGTGATCTCGCATTCGGGCGCCAGCTTGAGGCGGGCGCGCACGTCGCCGAGCAGGCGGTCGATGGCCTGCGGCGAAAAAAGGCTTGGCGTTCCGCCGCCGATGAAGATGGTGTGGACGGTGCGGCCCCAGATGAGCGGCAGCGCAGCGTCCAGGTCGGCAATGAGCGCGTCGAGGTACGCCGCCTCGGGAATGCCCTCGGCCTCGGCCTCGTTGGTGGCGCGCCACTCGTGCGAGTTGAAGTCGCAGTAGGGGCACTTGCGCAGGCACCAGGGCAGATGGATGTAGAGCGAGAGCGGCGGCAGCGCCGCGAGCTGCAGCGGGCCGGGCCGCATCCAGTGCAGCACGTCGTTGGCCTGCGGTGCGCCCGCGGGCTGTACGGGCTGGATGGGAACGACAGAGGCCATCGCTCAGAACCAGCGTTCGCGCATCAGGGCCAGCATGGCCTTGGCCGCTTGGCCCCTGTGGCTGTTGGCGTTCTTCACCTCGGGCGGCAGCTGGGCAAAGGTCTTGCCGAAGCTGGGCAGGTACATGACGGGATCGAAGCCGAAGCCGTTGTCACCGATGGGCGCCTTCGTGATTTCTCCCACCACGCGGCCCACCGCGATGAGCGGCTCGGGGTCGTCGTGCCCGCGCAGCGCGACCAGCGTGCTGACGAGCGCGGCGCGCCGATTGACCACACCGTCGAGCTGCTCGAGCAGCGCCTTGACGTTGTTGGCGTCGCCCTTGGCATAGCCGAACTGCGTGGCATAGAACGCCGTGTCCACGCCCGGCAGGCCGCCGAAGGCATCGACGCAAAGGCCTGCGTCGTCCGCAATGGCC
>NZ_JBFTPJ010000430.1:0-5058 GCF_056398445.1 Variovorax sp. 01T439_2 | reverse complement strand
GTCCACATCTTCGCGGCGGCGGTCGGCGTCGGCACGCTGCTGGCCACCTCGGCCGCGGCCTTCACGGTGCTCAAGTATGTTGGCGCGGCCTACCTGCTGTACCTGGGCGTGCGCATGGTGTTCTCGCGCGCCAAGGCGCCGGCCGATCTGCAGCAGGCGGCGGCCGCATCGGGCGAGCGCGGGCTCAAGGAGATCTTCCTGGGCGGCTTCTGGACCAATGTGCTGAACCCCAAGGTCGCGTTGTTCTTCCTGGCCTTCGTGCCGCAGTTCATCGCACCGGACGCCGGCAACAAGGGCCTGTACTTCGTGCTGCTGGGCGTGCTGTTCAATTTCAATTCCATTCCCGTCATCGTGGGATGGGCCGCATTCGCCGGCTGGATGGCGCGCCGCAGCGCCGTGCAGAAGGGCATGCACTGGCTCGACCGCGCGGCCGGCGTGCTGTTCATCGGCTTCGGCCTCAAGCTTGCATTCACGGACGCGCCGGCCGGCCGCGTCGGCCCCTGAAAACACCGAGGAGACTCCCCATGATCACCCCCCAGGAAGCGCTCCAGCGCACCATCGAGCACCGCGAGGTGTTCCACGACGAGATGCTGCACATCGTGCGGCTCATCATGAGCGGCGAATGCTCGCCCGTGATGATGGCGGCGCTGATCACCGGGCTGCGCGTCAAGAAGGAAACCATCGGCGAGATCACCGCGGCCGCGCAGGTGATGCGCGAGGTGTCGACCAAGGTGCCCGTGAAGGACACCACGCACCTGGTCGACATCGTGGGCACCGGCGGCGACGGCTCGCACACCTTCAACATCTCGACCTGCTCGATGTTCGTCGCGGCCGCGGCGGGCGCCAAGGTCAGCAAGCACGGCGGGCGCAGCGTGTCGAGCAAATCGGGCAGCGCCGACGTGCTGGAGTCGCTGGGCGTCAACATCAACCTGCAGCCCGAGCAGATCGCGCGCTCCATCGAAGAGGTGGGCATCGGCTTCATGTTCGCGCCCAACCACCATCCGGCCATGAAGAACGTCGCGCCGGTGCGCAAGGAACTCGGCATCAAGACCATCTTCAACATCCTCGGGCCGCTGACCAATCCGGCCGGCGCGCCGAACATCCTGATGGGCGTGTTCCACCCCGACCTCGTGGGCATCCAGGTGCGCGCGCTGCAGCGCTTGGGCGCCGAGCACGCGATGGTGGTGTACGGGCGCGACGGCATGGACGAGATCTCGCTCGGCGCCGCCACCATGGTGGGCGAGCTCAAGGACGGCGAGATCCGCGAATACGAACTGCACCCCGAGGACTTCGGCTTTGCGATGTCGAGCAACCGCGCGCTGCGCGTGGAAACGCCCGAACAGTCGAAGACCATGCTGCTCGGCGTGCTCGACAATCAGGCCGGCCCGGCGCTCGACATCGTGCTGCTCAACGCCGGCGCGGCCTTGTACGCCGCCAACGTGGCCGATTCGATGGCCGCGGGCATCGAGCGTGCGCGCGAGGCCGTGGCATCGGGCGCGGCGCGCGCCAAGCTGGCCGAGCTGGTCAAGGCCTCCACGTCCGCCGCGTAAAGCAGGAAAAAAAACAGCCAGGAACGCAGAAATATGTCCGACATCCTCGACAAGATCATGGCCGTCAAGCGGCAGGAAATTGCTGCAGCGCAGAAGAGAAGCCCGCTGGAAGCCGTGCGCTTCGACGCCGAAAGCCGCGTGCTGACGCGCGATTTCGAGGGCGCACTGCGCACCAGGATCGCTGCCGGCCACGCCGCCGTGATCGCCGAGGTCAAGAAGGCCAGCCCGAGCAAGGGCGTGCTGCGCGAAGACTTCATCCCGGCCGACATCGCGCAGAGCTATGCCGAAGGCGACGGTGAAATCAGCGCGGCCTGCCTCTCGGTGCTGACCGACAAGCAGTTCTTCCAGGGCGGCGTCGACTACCTCAAGCAGGCCCGCGCCTCGTGCGACCTGCCGGTGCTGCGCAAGGACTTCATCGTCGACGCCTACCAGGTGTACGAATCGCGCGCGATGGGCGCCGATGCCGTGCTGTTGATCGCCGCCTGCCTCGATGACGCGCAGATGAAGGACTACGAAGCCATTGCGCGCGGCCTCGGCATGGCGGTGCTGGTCGAAGTGCACGACGCGGCCGAACTCGAGCGCGCGCTCGCGCTCAAGACGCCGCTCATCGGCGTGAACAACCGCAACCTGCGCAATTTCGAGGTGTCGATCCAGGCCACCATCGACCTGCTGCCCCGGCTGCCGGCCGACCGCCTCGCCGTCACCGAGTCCGGCATTGCCACGCGCGAGGACGTGGCCACCCTGCGCGCGACCGGTGTCCATGCCTTCCTGGTCGGCGAGGCCTTCATGCGCGCCAAGGAACCCGGCGAGGCGCTCGCCGCATTGTTCAAATGAGCCGGCCCGATCAGCTGGCGAGCAGCGATCCCGCCGACTGGCCCGTCGCGCCGGGCTGGCGGCCGCTGGTGGACGGCTTCTTTGCCGGCATCGTGGGCCAGAAGCTGCTCGGTTTCCTGCGCGAGCGCCTCGATGCGGGCGCCGTCATCTTCCCGCCGCAGCCGCTGCGGGCCCTGGAACTGACGCCGCCCGAGGACGTGCGCGTCGTCATCCTGGGCCAGGACCCGTACCACGGACGCGGCCAGGCCGAAGGGCTCGCATTCTCGGTGGCGCCCGGCGTGGCGCTGCCGCCGTCGCTGCGCAACATCTTCAAGGAACTCCAGCGCGACCTGGGAACGGCGCCGCCGCCGTTTCCGAACCCCGGCGGCAGCCTGGTGAAATGGGCCACCCACGGCGTGCTGCTGCTCAACACCTGTCTCACCGTCGAAGAAGGGCAGCCGGCCAGCCATTCGGGCCGCGGCTGGGAGGTGCTGACCGATGCCGTCATCCGCCATGTATCGGACGGCGAGAAACCTGTTGTTTTTATGCTCTGGGGATCGCACGCCCAAAGTAAGCGTGCGTTGATCGACATTGGCCGCCATAAGGTGCTGATGTCGAATCATCCGTCGCCGCTTTCGGCCTTGCGCCCGCCCGTTCCGTTCATCGGCTGCGGCCACTTCGGCGAGGCGCGCGCCTGGCGGCTCGCGCACCAGCCGGGCGGCGAAATTCACGGATAATGCCGGCTGTTTCGCCTCGGGCAGTTTCCCCGCATCTTCTTGGTGCTGAGTTCTGCGTAGTCACAAAACCGTGCTATATTTCGAGGTTCGCCGGAGAGGTGGCCGAGTGGTTAATGGCAGCAGACTGTAAATCTGCCCTCTAACGAGTACGCTGGTTCGAATCCAGCCCTCTCCACCAGCGATGAATTTGGTTTCTAAGAGCGATTGGATCTAGCGCTTTGGGTGCCTTGAAGTGCCCCCGATGCGGGAGTAGTTCAATGGTAGAACCCCAGCCTTCCAAGCTGATGACGCGGGTTCGATTCCCGTCTCCCGCTCCAGAGACCCGGTTCGGCGCCGGAAAGCGATTGGTTAGACAAAAGCCCTTTTGGCTCAGTGGTAGAGCACTCCCTTGGTAAGGGAGAGGTCGCGGGTCCGATTCCCGCAAAGGGCACCAGTTTTTAGGGGGTTGCAACGGCAGGTTTGCAACCCATCTGCATACGTTGAAATCGTTTTTTTCGGAGTCGAAAAATGGCAAAAGGTAAATTCACCCGCACCAAGCCGCACGTGAACGTGGGCACGATCGGTCACGTTGACCACGGCAAGACCACGCTGACGGCGGCCATCGCCACGGTGCTGTCGGCCAAGTTCGGCGGCGAAGCCAAGGCCTACGACCAGATCGACGCSGCGCCSGAAGAAAAGGCCCGCGGCATCACCATCAACACCGCSCACGTCGAGTACGAGACGGCCAACCGYCACTACGCCCACGTCGACTGCCCCGGCCACGCCGACTACGTCAAGAACATGATCACCGGCGCGGCCCAGATGGACGGCGCCATCCTCGTGTGCTCGGCCGCCGACGGCCCCATGCCCCAGACCCGCGAGCACATCCTGCTGGCGCGCCAGGTGGGTGTGGGCTACATCATCGTGTTCCTGAACAAGTGCGACATGGTGGACGACGCCGAACTGCTCGAGCTCGTCGAAATGGAAGTGCGCGAACTGCTGGACAAGTACGAATTCCCGGGCGACGACACCCCCATCATCCACGGCTCGGCCAAGCTCGCCCTGGAAGGCGACAAGGGCAAGCTCGGCGAAGAAGCCATCATGAAGCTGGCCGAAGCSCTSGACACCTACATCCCGACGCCCGAGCGCGCCGTGGACGGCACCTTCCTGATGCCCGTGGAAGACGTGTTCTCGATCTCCGGCCGCGGCACCGTGGTGACCGGCGCCGTCGAGCGCGGCGTGATCAAGGTCGGCGAGGAAATCGAGATCGTGGGCATCCGCCCGACCGTCAAGACCACCTGCACCGGCGTGGAAAGGAAATGGTCATGCCTGGCGACAACGTCAGCATCACCGTGAAGCTGATCAACCCGATCGCGATGGAAGAAGGCCTGCGCTTCGCCATCCGCGAAGGCGGCCGCACCGTGGGTTCGGGCGTCGTGGCAAAGATCCTCGACATCTAAGCCGAGCAAAGAGTACCGGAGGGGTATAGCTCAATTGGCAGAGCGTCGGTCTCCAAAACCGAAGGTTGTAGGTTCGATTCCTACTGCCCCTGCCACTTAGGTGGCATCTCCGAAAAAGCCCATCCATCACCCGGTGGGGGCTAAAAAAGCCCATCGTGACCCGATGGGCTTCGGCGTCTCAAGAAGGCGCATTGAATTGAAGGCCGAAAGGCCACAGGAAATCAGCCGAACATGGCCACTTCTCAAATCGAAACCGTGAGCACGGGTGCCGACAGGGCCAAATTGGCTGCGTCGGTGGTGCTGGCAGTGGGCGCCATCGTGGCGTTCTACCTGCTGGCGCGCCAGGGCTCGCTGGTGCAATGGGCTGCGCTGCTGGTCGGCCTGGCCGCGGCCGTGGGCGCCTTCGGCAGCTCCGAGAATGGCCGCCAGTTGTGGGCTTTCGGCCGCGACTCGTGGCGCGAGGTCAAGAAAGTCGTCTGGCCGACCCGCAAGGAAGCCATGCAGATGACGGCTTATGTG
>NZ_JBFTPJ010000429.1:0-4809 GCF_056398445.1 Variovorax sp. 01T439_2 | reverse complement strand
TCCCTGACCCAAGCCGCCGCACGCGCAGCAGTGCCGAAGGCCGGCATCGCGGTCCACGAGCGGGCCAGCCGGAAGCTGGTGGAGACGCAGCAGCTGCTGAAGGAGTGCCTGGCTCCGCAGCGCCGCGTGGTGCATGCCGGCGACGTGATCTACCGGGCCGGCGAGCAGTTCGGCAATCTCTACATCCTGAACTCGGGCTTCTTCAAGATCGTGAACCTCTCCGCGGACGGGCGCGAACAGGTGGTGGGGCTGAAGTTCCGCGGCGACTGGCTCGGCTTCGACGGCATCGCCTCCAACCACTATTCCTGCGACGCCGTGGCCATGGACACGGGCGAGGTCTGGGTCGTTTCCTACGAGGCGCTGCTGGCCGCATCGCTTGCGGAGCCTGCCTTGCTGCAGGTGTTCCACACCGCGATGAGCCGCGAGATCGCCCATGACCGCGATTCGCTGATGTCGGTGTGCACGCTGCCGGCCGATGCGCGGGTGGCCGACTTCCTGCGCTACTGGGCCGAATCGCTGGCCGAGCGCGGCATGCGCACCGACCAGATCACGCTGCGCATGACGCGTGCCGAAATCGGCAACTACCTGGGCATGACGCTCGAGAGCGTGAGCCGGGCGCTGTCGAGGCTGGCGCGCGACAAGGTGATCGAGTTCGTGGAAAAGGGCCGCCGCGACGTGCAGATTCCCGACGTGGGTGCCCTGTCGGCCTTTGTGCAGCGCTGCCTCGCACCGGCGCCTGCGATGCTGCAGTAAGGATCGGCGCTCGAGCGCTGCCGGCGGCCGGCCGGCAGGACCGCCGCGTTATTCGGCGGCCTGGACAAAAGCGGACTCGTCCATTCGGAGCATGTGCGACAGCGGTGCAATGTCGACCTCGCCAAAGCGCGTGGACACCGGGAACTCCAGCTCCCGCAGGACGGCGTATTCGCGCAGCCGCGCGGCGCCGTGCGGGTCGCTCGGCAAGAGGCCGGCGGACGGGTGGCACATCAGCACGTCGCCGCTGCGGCTGGCGGCGATCCAGGCGGACAGGCGCTGCCGGTAGTCGGCCGCACTGCCCGAAAAATCGTAGACACCGACCAGGCCGCGGCTCACCGGAATGCCGTGCTGCCGCGCGAGCGCGCGCAGGCTGGCGCCGCCCAGCGCATGGATGATGCCGGCCTTGATGCCGCCGGCGGCAGCGCCCGGGGCCGCCGCGGCGGTGCAGCGCAGCCACGGCCGCGGCATGGGGTAGCGCCGCACGATTTCCTCGACCAGCAGTTCGCGCACCACCGGCAGCTGGTGCACGTGCCGGTGCCCGTCGACGAAGGCGGGCGCGTATCCCATCGCATCCTCGAAGCGGTCCAGCTGGTCGCGGATGTCGGCGCGCAGCGCCTGGGCATCGACGGTGCGCATGCAGGTCCTCGCGATCAGGCCCGCCAGCCCGGGTTCGGCGCCGTCGGCGATGGCCGGCCGCGTGAGGTCCAGGTGCAGGCCCACGTCCAGCCGGCTCGTATCGAAGTGTCTCAGCGCGCACGCACCGCCCTTCCAGGCGCTGCGGCGCACCATGCCGCTGGTGGCGGAGATGGCGCCCCGCTCGGCCAGATCGAAGACGGCCGAGTTGATGCCCGCGCTCATGCCGAAATCGTCCGCGCAGATGCAGAGATGGCGCGAAGCCGGAATCGGCTGTATTCCGCTGGCCTCAGTCATTGCCGTCCGTCTTCTTTTCCGTCGCCGCTGGCGTGGCGGGCGCGGGCGCCCCGGGCGAAAGATCCAGGCAATGCTGATCGTGCGCCGTGCTGCCGGCGAATCGCCACACTGCAATGCGCTTGTTGAACGCGACCAGCTGCGCGCGCGCCAGCCAGGGGTTCGCCAGCTGCGCGTTGCTGGGCCCGACCAGCCAGCTGGTGCGCGGGCTGCAGAGCGTGCTTGCCAATCGCGACCGCTCGACGAGCGTGGCGGCCGCGCGTGCGGGATCGAAGCGCGCCGCGTCCAGCAGCTCCTTGTGCCAGTTGTCGCGACCCTCGTCGCCGGCCGCCTTCCAGTCGGCCGCGACGAGCACCGGATTGCGCAGCCGCCAGTAGAACGGCAGTTCGTAGGTGTAGCTGTCGAGCATCACGACCTGGTCGCCGGGCGCCGCGGCCAGCTCCGCCGGAGGCCGCAGCCGGGCGCCGGGCGGCGGGGCATAGGCCACGATCGCCATCAGGCAGGCCACGCACACGGCCGCGGCGGCGAGGGCCATGGCGCGCAGCCTGGGCAGCAGCGCTTCCAGCGGCCGGCCCGCCAGCGCGCGCTGCGCGATCAGGTACGCCAGCGGCGGCAGCGCCGGCAGCACATAGCCGATCAGCTTGGAACGCGGGACGGAGAAGAAGGCCACGATGACCGCGAGCCAGATCCACATCAGCCAGTCGATCTCGGAGAGCCGGCGTCCTGCAGGCGGCGCCTCCTGGCGCCGCGGCATGAGCAGCCAGCCGAACCAGGGCAGCGTGAGGCCCGCCAGCACCGGCAGGTAGAACCAGAACGGGTGCTCGTTGTTGAAGCCCGAGGACGCGAAGCGCCGGAAATGCTGCGTGACCACGAAGTAGTCGAAGAACTCCGGATACTTCATCTGCATCGCGACGAACCACGGGCCGGCCACGGCCAGCAGCAACGCCCATCCCGGCTGCCAGGCGGCCAGGCGCAGCACGGCGCTCTTGCGCGTGACCGCGCACCAGGCCAGCAGCACCGCCGCCGGCAGCACCACGCCGATCAGCCCCTTGGCGAGCAGACCGGCCGCAGCGAACAGGTAGGCGCACGCCAGCATCGCGCGCCAGGGTTCGCCGCGCTCCCTGGCCAGCACGG
Source organism: Variovorax sp. 01T439_2 (assembly GCF_056398445.1). Lineage (NCBI taxonomy): Bacteria > Pseudomonadati > Pseudomonadota > Betaproteobacteria > Burkholderiales > Comamonadaceae > Variovorax > Variovorax sp. 01T439_2. The sequence goes on along the minus strand of NZ_JBFTPJ010000429.1, from coordinate 1,995 downwards.
CGCCGGCGCCCAGCAGCACCGTGCCCGCGATGCAGCCGGCCACCAGCATGTCGAGGTTTGCGAACTGTGCACCCAGGAAGAAGAAGGGCGTGGTCACGAGCACCACGGTGGACAACAGGGCGAGCCGCACCGTCGACCAGCGGCGCAGGAAGAGGAACAGCGCCGCCGCCGCCGCGACCGCACCCAGGAYGGAAGGCAGCCGCGCCGCCCATTCGACCGGGCCCGCCAGCGCCATCGCGCCGGCGCCGATCCAGTAGAAGAGCGGCGGCTTGTGGAAAAAGGGCAGGCCGTCGAGCCGCGGCACCAGCCAGTCGCCGGAATACAGCATCTGCAGCGCCACGCCGGCATAGCGCCCCTCGTCGGGTGCCATCAGCGGGCGGACCCAGGCGGTGGCGATGAGCCAGGCGAAAAGAGCCGCGACGAGCCACAGCGGCTGCGGCGATGTCCACCATGTGGTGCTGCCGGACCGCTTCATGGCTGGTCGGCCTCGAGGCCGACGCCGCTTTCGCGGCGGACCACGTAGAGCGGCCGGCCCTTGACCTCTTCGTAGATGCGCGCCACGTACTCACCCACGATGCCGGTGAAGATCATCTGCACGCCGATGAAGAACATCAGGCTGACCACGATCGTGCTCCAGCCCGAGACCGGGTTGCCGAACATCAGGTGGTCGAGGACCACGTAGGCGCCATATGACAGCGCGGGCACGGCGAACAGCAGCCCCACCACGCTGACCATGCGCAGCGGCCAGGTGGTGAACGCGGTGAGCCCGTCGATGGCCAGGGCGAACAGCCGCCGCGCATTGAAGCTGCTGGCGCCTGCGGCGCGCGGCCTGGGCGTGTAGGGCATGGCCACGGCCCGGAAGCCGACCCATGCATACAGGCCCTTCATGAAGCGGCTGCGCTCGGGCAGGCTGGTCAGCGCATCGACCACCCGCCGGTCCATCAGCCGGAAATCGCCCGCATCCTGCGGCACCGCGAAGCGGTCCGACGCGTTCAGAAGCCGGTAGAAGATCCGGCTGCCGATCTGCTTGAGGCGGCTCTCGTCGCTGCGCTCCTGGCGCACCGCATAGACCACCTCCGCGCCGGCCTTCCAGTGGTCCAGCATGGCGCGGATGAGCGACGGAGAGTGCTGCAGGTCGCCGTCGAGCACAACCACCGCGTCGCCTGCAGCGGCCGCCAGGCCGGCCGAGAGCGCCGCCTCCTTGCCGAAGTTGCGCGACAGGCAGATGCACCGGAAGCCCGTCAGTTCGCACCAGGCCTGGGCCACGGCCGCGGTGTCGTCGGTGCTGCCATCGTCCACGACGATGATCTCCCAGCGCATTCCCGTGGCCCAGAGTGTTTCTTCGAGCAGGGGCAGCAATTGCCGCAGGTTGGCCGCCTCGTTGAAGCACGGGATCACGCAGGAAATGCTGCGTTGCTGCGTCCCGGTCGCGCTCTGCGCGTGCGGGGCCGCGGTGGACGCGGACGCGGGTTCGGCAGCGGTCGAGGAGATCATGAAGGCCTCCACAGCGAACCGGCCGCGTCCTTGCCGCCGGATGCGCCGCCGGTTCGTGGCAGGGCAAGATGCACGCACCATTGCACGAGGGCCAGCGCCGCGGCGATCACACCGGCCAGCAACAGGCCCGCGATGATGTCGAGCGGGAAATGGACGCCCACGTAGATGCGTGCCCACCCGGTGGCGGCCGCCAGCGCAAGCAGCGGCACGCCAAGCGCGCGCAGGCGGGGGCGCAGCAGGAAGGCCAGCGCCACCATGAACATGACGGCCGCGTGCGTGCTGGGAAGGCTGCCGCGTCCCCCGTGTTCGATGTAGGCCGGTGACAGCGCCAGCACGAAGGGCCGGGGCATGTCCAGAGACAGTGCGATGGCATGCGCCATCGCCGATGTCGCGCCTGCGAGCGCCGCGACGATGCACAGGTAGGCGCGCTCGGCGCGATGGCGCCACAGGGCCGCCACCACGACAGCCCCGCAGAGCCAGCTGCCCCAGAGCGCGAGGGCG
>NZ_JBFTPJ010000428.1:0-4815 GCF_056398445.1 Variovorax sp. 01T439_2 | reverse complement strand
GTCCTAGGATAGGAGCGTCATAAGCATCTGGTTGCGCGGCCGCCTGCCTGCGCGCAAGATGCCTGCCCCCCCGTTCCGAGGACACCGCTTCATGCTCAAACGACGCACCCTGCTCGCCACCGGCGCCGCAGCCCTGGCTCCTCTCGCGCTGCCGGCGACCGCCTTCGCGCAGAGAAAGAAGGACGCGCTGGTGCTGGCGCTCACGCTCGAACCTACAGGGCTCGACCCCACGGCCAAGGCTGGCGCCGAGATTGCGGAGGTGGTGCTCTACAACGTCTTCGAGACGCTCACCAGGATCAATTCCGATGGCAGCGTTTCGCCCCTGCTGGCCGAGCGCTGGGAAATCTCGCCCGACCTCAGGACCTACACCTTCCAGCTGCGGCGCGGCGTGAAGTTCCACAACGGCGAGCCCTTCGACGCGAACACCGTCAAGTTCTCGTTCGACCGCGCCGCCGCGGCCAACAGCACCAACAAGGACAAGCGCACCTTCACCAACATCGCCGCGCAGGTGGTGGACGCGCACACGGTGGTGCTGATCAGCAAGGAGATCGAGCCCGAACTGCTCTTCCTGCTGGGCCAGGCCTCGGCCATCATGGTCGAGCCCAAAACGGTGGAGACGAACGCCGTCAAGCCCGTGGGCACCGGCCCCTACCGGCTCGACAGCTGGGCCAAGGGATCGGCCATCGTGCTCGCCAAGTGGGAGGGCTGGCGCAATGCCGACGCGGTGCAGATCCGCAAGGCGAGCTTCCGATTCATCTCCGAGCCGGCCGCGCAGACGACGGCGCTGCTCTCGGGCGACGTCGACCTGTTCCCGCACGCCTCGGTCTCGCGCAGCCTGCCGCAGTTCCAGAACGACAAGCGCTTCCAGGTGCTGTTCAATGCCTCGCGCGGCAAGACCATCCTGGCCATCAACAACAGGCGCAAGCCGCTCGAGGACGTGCGCGTGCGCCGCGCGATTGCCGCGGCCATCGACCGCAAGGCGGTGATCGAGGCCGCCGCGGACGGCCGCGGCGTGCCCATCGGCAGCCACTACGTGCCGGGCGCGCCGGGCTACGTCGACACCACGGGCATCAACCCCTACAACGTCGAGAAGGCGAAGCAGCTGCTGGCCGAGGCGGGCGTGAAGACCCCGCTCGAACTCGACCTGGTGCTGCCGCCTCCGCCCTATGCGCGACAGGGCGGCGAGCTCATTGCCGCGCAGCTGGCCAAGGTGGGTATCGTCGCCAAGGTCCAGAACGTCGAGTGGGCGCAGTGGATCAGCGGCACCTACGGCAACAGGAACTACGACCTCTCGCTGATCCTGCACGTGGAGCCCTTCGACCTCGTGAACTACACCAAGCCCGAGTACTACTGGGGCTACCAGTCGGCCAGGTTCAACGAGCTGTTCGACAAGGCGCGCAACAGCGCGCGCACCGCCGACCGGCTGCGCTACCTGGGCGATGCGCAGCGCCTGCTGGCCGAGGACGCGGCCAATGTCTTCCTCTACCAGCCGCAGTTCATCACGGTGGCGGCGCGCGGCCTGCGCGGGCTCTGGAAGGACACGCCGATCTTCGTCAACGACATCGCCGCGCTCTCCTGGAGCTGAGCCCGGCATCCGGGAACGTCCCGAGGAAATAGCGCCTGCGCGGACCAGCGCCGAAGCCTGCGCTGCGAGAGAATGGCTCGCTGCCCGCGCGTGGCATCTTTCGTGCTGCGTGTCCTTCCTTCGTGCCGCCGCGCCTCCATTCGGGGCGCGCCGCGCATGGGAAGCAGTCATTCGCATCCATCGTTTTTCCGGAGATCACAACGTATGTTGAACCGTCGCACCCTCCTTGCCACTGCCGGCGCCACCGTGGCGCTGGCCTCTCCCATCGCCGGCATGGCGCAGGGGCGGAAGGACGCCATCGTGATCGGCATGGCGCTCGAGCCGCCGGGCCTGGACCCGACCGCCGGCGCCGCGGCCGCCATCGCGGAGGTGGTGCACTACAACATCCTGGAGACGCTCACCAAGATCAACGCCGACGGCAGCGTCACGCCGCTGCTGGCCGAGAGCTGGGAAGTCTCGCCCGACCTGAAGACCTACACCTTCAAGCTGCGGCGCGGCGTCAAGTACCAGAACGGCGAGCCCTTCAATGCCGCCGCGGTGAAATTCTCCTTCGACCGCGCCGGCGGCGAGAAGAGCACCAACAAGGACAAGCGCACCTTCGCGAACCTGAGCACGCAGGTGGTCGACGACTACACCGTGGTGGTCATCAACAAGGAGATCGACCCCGACCTGCCCTTCGTGCTGGGCCAGGCCACGGCCGTGATCGTCGAGCCCAAGAGCGCCGACGGCAACGCCACCAAGCCGGTCGGCACCGGCCCCTACAAGCTCGACAACTGGGCCAAGGGCTCGTCGATCACGCTGAGCAAGTGGGAGGGCTTCCGCAGCCCGGCCACGGCCAGGATCAACAAGGTCACCTTCCGCTTCATCTCCGACACGGCCGCGCAGGCCGCCGCGCTGATGGCCGGCGACGTCGACGTGTTCACGCGCATCGGCACGCGCGCGGTGCCGCAGTTCAAGATGAACCCGCAGTTCCAGGTGATCCTGGCCGGCTCGCGCGCCAAGACCATCCTGTCGATCAACAACAGGAAGAAGCCGCTGGACGATGTGCGCGTGCGCCGCGCCATCCTCGCGGCCATCGACCGCAAGGCCGTGATCGAAGGCGCGGCCGACGGCTTCGGCGTGCCGATCGGCAGCCACTACGTGCCGGGCGCCGCGGGCTATGTCGACACCACGGGCATCAACCCCTTCGACCTCGAGAAGGCCAAGAAGCTGATGGCCGAGGCCGGCGTGAAGACGCCGCTCGAACTCACCATGACGCTGCCGCCGCCGCCCTACGCACGCCAGGGCGGCGAGGTGATCGTGGCGCAGCTCGCCAAGATCGGCATCACGGTCAAGGTGCAGAACGTGGAGTGGGCGCAGTGGCTCAGCGGCACCTACGGCAACAAGGACTACGACCTGTCGATCGTCTCGCACGTCGAGCCCTTCGACCTCGGCAACTACGCCAAGCCCGACTACTACTGGGGCTACCAGTCGAAGGCCTTCAACGCGCTGTTCGACAAGATCAAGGCCACCGCCAACCCCGCCGAGCGCAACAAGCTGCTCGGCGAAGCGCAGAAGATGCTGGCCGTCGATGCGGCCAACGGCTTCCTCTACCAGCCGCAGTTCCCCACCATCGCGAAGAAGAACGTGAAGGGCCTCTGGAAGGAGAACCCGATCTTCGTGAACGACCTCTCGGCGCTGTCGTGGGGATGAGTGCCGACGTGTCCTCCTCCTCATCCTCTTCTTCATTGAACGAGCTTTCCGCCCAGGAACTCTCCGCCGCCTACCGCGACAGGCGCCTGTCGCCTGTCGAAGTCACGCAAGCCGTCATCGCGCAGATCGAGCGCTGCGAGCCCAAGCTGCAGGCCACCTGGCTCTTCAGGCCCGAAGCCGCGCTGGAGCAGGCGCGCGCTTCGGAAGCACGCTGGCAGCGCGGCGACGCGCTCGGTCCGCTCGACGGCGTGCCGGCCACCATCAAGGAGAACATCGCGACCCGCGGCGATCCGATGCCGGCCGGCACGGCCGCCGTCGACCTGAAGCCCGCGGCCGCCGATGCACCGCCCGCCGCGCGCCTGAAGGAGGCCGGCGCGGTGATCGTGAGCAAGACGACCATGCCGGACTACGGCATGCTGTCTTCGGGGCTATCGAGCTTCCACACACTGGCGCGCAACCCCTGGGACCTGAGCCGGACCCCCGGCGGCTCGAGCGCCGGCGCCGGTGCCGCGGCGGCCGCGGGCTACGGCCCGCTGCACATCGGCACCGACATCGGCGGGTCGCTGCGGCTGCCCGCGAGCTGGTGCGGCATCTTCACGCTCAAGCCGAGCCTGGGCCGCATCCCGATCGATCCGCCGTACATGGGCCGCGCGGCCGGGCCGATGACGCGCAGCGTCGGCGATGCGGCGCTGATGATGCAGGTGCTTTCGAAGCCCGATGCGCGCGACAGCATGAGCCTGCCGCCGCAGGACATCGACTGGGAGAGCTTCGACGTATCGCCCGACCATCTGCGCGGGCTGCGCATCGGCCTGCTGCTGGACGCGGGCTGCGGCCTGGCGGTCGAGCCCGAGATCCAGGCGGCGGTCGAGCATGCGGCGCGCCTGTTCGAAAAGGCCGGCGCCATCGTCGAGCCCATGCAGCCGTTCATGTCGCAAGCCATGCTCGACGGCATGGACCACCTGTGGCGCATGCGCTCGCTGGTGGACATGAAGGCGCTGCGCCCCGACCAGCGCGCCAAGGTGCTGCCCTACATCCGCGAGTGGGCCGAGAGCGCGGCCGAGTTCAGCGGCGAGCATGTGTTCCGCGGCTTCAGCCAGTTCCATGCAACGCGCGTGGCCACGGTGCAGGCCTGCGCGCGCTTCGACTACGTGATCTCGCCGGTGTCGCCGAACATGCCGGCGGCCGCGGAGGCGCCGTCGCCCACCAACGATCCGCTGCGGCCGCTGGAGCACATCGGATTCACGGTGCCGTTCAATATGTCGGAGCAGCCGGCGTCGTCGGTGAACTGCGGGTACTCGGCGAGCGGGCTGCCGATCGGGCTTCAGATCGCAGGGCACCGCTTCGACGACCTCGGCGTGCTGCGCGTGTCGCGTGCGTTCGAGCAGATTCGGGAGCCGCAGCGGCCCTGGCCTGTGGCGCACTGAACGCTAGGACAGTCGCGGTTCAGGGCGCGCTCCCGCCGACGGGGTACCTTGCTCCGCGAATGTCCTCCGGCCTGCGGCCTCCCCCTTTATTTCGCTGCGCAAGGCACCCCATCG
>NZ_JBFTPJ010000427.1:0-4815 GCF_056398445.1 Variovorax sp. 01T439_2 | reverse complement strand
GAGCACGGCCAGCAGGCGCACCGCCGCGCCGCCCGCAATGGCCTGCAGCGCTTCGGCTGCATCGCCCGGGAACACATCGACGTGCCTTCCCTGCAGTGCGCCCAGCGCATCGCCGCCGCCTTCGAAGGACACGAAGCGCATGGCCCGGTGGTCGCGGCCCGCGGCGCGCACCAGCAGTGCGGCCTTCACCCAGTCCTGGCTGCCGACTGTGCCGCCCGCGCCGAAGGCCACGCGCGAGGGCTCCTGCCGCAGGGCGGCGATCAGGTCCGGCAGGCGCTTGTAGGGGGAGTCGCGGTGAACGGCGATCACGCCGTAGTCGGTGCCGAGCGTGGCGATCCAGCGCACCGCGGTAGGCGGGTGCGGCCCGAAGCGGCCTTGCGCAAGATTGAGCAGCGAGCCGCTCGAGAACGCCACCAGCGTGCCCGGCCCGCCGAGCCGGCCGGTGGCAATGCGGTCGAAGGCCACCGCACCGATGCCGCCCGGCAGGTAGCGCTGGCCCAATGGYGGACGCCTCGGGCGCACCGCCTGCAGCGCGTCGCGCGCGAGGGCGCAGGTGAGGTCGAAGCCGCCGCCGGCCTTGGCGGGAATGATGCAGTCCGCCGCGGCCTCGGACGGATCGTTGGCCGAGGCCGCAGTGGCGCGAAGACTTCCGGGCAGCAGCAATGCCGACAGTGCGCGAAGCGCATGGCGGCGGGTAGCAGAGGGGATCGGCATGGGCTGTGTGCGCCCGGCTAGCTGGCGGCCGGCCGAGGCCACCAGATGATCGCATGCAGGCCCGTGCCTGCCTCGCGTGCCTCGAGCCGCAGCTCTCCCCGGTGCCGCTGCGCGATGGAGCGTGCAATGGCCAGGCCGAGGCCGAAGCCGCCCTTGCCCGCGCGGGCGCCGCGGCGAAAGCGCTGGCCCAGCGCGGCGCGCTCTTCGCCGCTCAGGCCCGGACCGTCGTCTTCGACGTTGAGGCTCCAGCCCGCCGCATCGCCCGCCGCGAAGAGCGTGATCGTGCCTTCGGCCGGCGTGTAGGCGACGGCGTTTGCCACAAGGTTGCTCAACGCCTCGCGCAGCAGCCCGCGGTCCGCCACCGCGAAGAACTCCGGCGCGGGCGCATGGATGCCCAGGTCGATGCGCTTGGCGCGCGCGAGCGGCAGCAGGTCGACGGCCACTTCGCGCAGCAGCGCCGCAAGGTCGAATTCGGCGGGTTCCACCGCCACCGTGTCGCTGCGGCCCAGCGCAAGCAGCTGCTGCGCGCTGCGCGTCGCTCGGCCGATCTCGGTGCCGAGCGCATCGAGCGTGGCCTGCACCTGCGCCGGGTCCTGCTCGCGCTTCGCGTAGTCGGCCTGCATCTGCAGCGTGGTGAGGTGGGTGCGCAGCTGGTGGGACGCATCGTCGAGAAACTGGCGCTGCTGCGCCACCAGTTCCTGCGTGCGCGACATCTGCTGGTTGACCGCTGCGACGAGCGGGCGTACCTCGGCCGGCAGGTCGGCCTCCGCGATGCGCGTCAGGTCGTCCGGCGTGCGGGCCTGCACCTCGCGCGCCAGCCTCGACAGCGGCCGCAGCGCCGCCGCAAGCGCAAGCGCGGTGCCGCACAGCAGCATCGCCAGCACCAGCCCGTCGCGCAGCGCGGCGCTGCGGACAAAACGTGCGGTGAACTCCTGCCGCGAGCGCGTGCTCTCGCCCACCTGGATCAGCACGCTGCGTCCGGTGCTGCCGGCCGGCGCGCGGTCGAGGTCGCGCCGGTAGGCCGCCAGCCGCACGGACTCGCCGAAGTAGGTTGCGTCGTAGAAGGCCGGCACGCCCATGGCCAGCGTGGCGGGCGGCGCGGGCAGGTCGGCGCTGCCGAGTTCGACCAGCCCGTCGGAGGTCGCCACGCGAAAGAACACCTGGCCGCTGGCCGTGAGCTCGAAGAACTCGAACATCGTGTAGGGCAGCTCGACCGAGAGGCCGCCCGAGGCCGTGGAGATGTTGGCGTCGATCGACTTGAGCGCGCCGAGCAGCGAACGGTCGTAGGCCGCATTGGCGGCGGCCAGCGCGTCGTGCCGCGTCATCCACAGCTCGATGYCGGTCACCAGCAGCAGGGCAGGGAACAGCAGCAGCGCGAGCCGCTGCCACAGGCTTGCGCGCCGCAGGCGAGCCGCAATGCTCACTCGGTCTCCAACACGTAGCCCAGGCCGCGCAGCGTCACGATGCGCACGCCGCTGCCGTCGAGCCGCTTGCGCAGCCGGTAGACCAGCACCTCGACAGCTTCCAGATGCACCTCGTCGTCGTCGGAGAACACGCGGTCGAGGATCTGCTGCTTGGACAGCGGCTCGCCGCTGCGCTGCACCAGCGCGCGCAGCACCGCCTGTTCGCGCGGCGACAGCGCCAGCGCCTCGCCGCCCAGCACGAACTGGCGGCGCGCGCCGTCGTACGCGAGCGGGCCGCAGGCCAGGCGCGGATGCTCCACGCCGCGCGCGCGGCGCACCAGCGCATGCAGCCGCGCCTCGAGCTCGGCCAGCGCAAAGGGCTTGGCGAGGAAGTCGTCGGCGCCCGCGTTGAGCGAGGCCACGCGCTCGTTCAGCGAATCGCGCGCGGTGAGGATCAGCGCGGGCAGCCGCTGGTCGCGCTCGCGCAGCCGCTGCAGCACCGTGTGGCCGTCCATGCCCGGCAGGCCGAGGTCGAGCACCAGCGCGTCGTGGTCGCGCTGCTGCAAGGCGCGGTCTGCCAGCCGGCCGTCGTCCACCCATTCGACCTGGATGCCCGCATGCTCCAGCGCCTTGCAGAGCCAGGTGCCCAGGGTGTGTTCGTCTTCGGCCAGCAGGATGCGCATGGCGCGATGCTAGGGGCTGCGCCGTCAGTCGGGCTTGATGTTTGCCCTTGCAATGACCTTCTTCCAGCGCGCCTGCTCGGCCGCGATGAACTGCGCGAACTGCTCGGGCGTGCCGCCGACGGCTTCGGCCGCATCGGCCGTGAGCCGCTGCATCGAATCGGGCGACTTCACGGCCTTCATCGTCTCGGCCGAGAGCCGGGCCAGGTTCGCGGGCTCCATGTTGGCCGGCGCGAGCATGCCGTACCACTGCGTCATCTCGAAGCCGGGGAAGCCCTGCTCGGCCACCGTGGCCACGTCGGGCAGCTGTGCCAGGCGCTTGGCCGAGCCGGTGGCGATGCAGCGCACCTTGCCGGCCTTGATGAACGGAATGATGGCCGYGGCGCCGATGGCCGAGGCGTCGAGCCGGCCCGAGAGCAGGTCGGTCACCATCGGCCCGGTGCCGCGGTAGGGCACGTGCAGCATGAACACGTCCGCGGTCATCTTCAGGTATTCGAAGGCCAGGTGGCCCGCGCTGCCGTTGCCCGCGGAGCCGTAGCTCAGCTTGCCCGGCTTCGACTTGGCGAAGGCGATGAATTCCTTGAGGTTCTTCGCGGGCACGTCGGGGTGCACCACGTAGAGGCTGGGCACCTTGGCCAGCAGGCTCACGGGCTTGAAGTCCTTGTTGGGGTCGTAGGGCAGCTTGGCGAAGATGAAGGGATTGACCGCCAGCGTGCCGATGTGGCCGAGGATGATCGTGTGCTGGTCGGTGCTGCGCGCCACCTCGCTCATTGCGATGTTGCCGGCCGCGCCCGGCTTGTTGTCGACGAACACGCTCTGGCCCAGCGTGCGCGAGAGCTCGGCGGCGGTGGAGCGCGCCACGATCTCCGAGCTGCCGCCCGGCGCAAAGGGCACGACGAAGCGCACCGACTTGCTCGGCCAGCCGGCCTGGGCCGAGGCCAGCGAAGGCAGCAGGCCGCCCAGGGCCAGGGCGCTGCCGCCTTGCAGCCATTGGCGGCGCGTGGGCTGCGGATCGTTCAGGAAGAAGTCGTCGAACATGGTGCTTGTCTCCATCGCTTGTGTGAAAGAAAGCCCGCATCCTGCCCCACGGATGCTGTCGGAAAGCTGTCGGTCAGATCAGGTTGCGCATGGCCTGCGCGGTTTCACGCAGGACCGGCAGCACGCGCGCCACCGCATCCTCGGAGCTTTCGTGGCCCATCGGCATGGTGATGTTGAGCGCGCCCACCAGCGTGCCGTGGCGGTCGCGCAGCGGCACCGCGATGCCGCGCGAATTGAGGTCCAGCTGCTGCTCCGACAGCGCCCAGCCCTGTGCCCGGATGCGCGCGAGCTCCAGCTTCATGCGCTCCATGCTCGCGATGGTGTGCGAGGTGAACACCTGCAGCTGCCGCGTGGCGAGCCAGCCGGCCAGCTCGGCGTCGCTGCGCAGCGCGAGCATCAGCATGCCCGCGGCCGTGACCTGCGCCGGCACCCGCGCGCCCAGCACGTAGCCGGTGCTCATGCTGCGGTTGGGTCCGTTGCGCGCGATGTAGACCACCTCGTCGCCGTCCATCACGCTGAGGTAGGCGATCTCGCTGGTGCCGGCGGCCACGCGCTGCAGGAAGGGCTGGACGATGCGCGGCAGCCGGGCCGAGTCCAGGTACGACTGCCCGAGCCGCAGCACGCGCGGCGTGAGCCAGAACAATTTGCCGTCGCTCGCCACGTAGCCCATGTGCTGCAGGGTCAGCAGGTAGCGCCGCGCGGCCGTGCGCGTCATGCCGGTGCGTTCGCCGGCCTGGCTGGCGGTGAGGCGCGGATGGGCGTCGTCGAAGGCTTCGATGATGCTCACGCCGCGTTCCAGCCCGGCGATCCAGTCGCGCTTGTCGAGGCCGGCGGGCGCGGGGGAAAGATCGGTGGCATCGGTGCTCATGGCCCGAAGTGTGCCGTGCGGCGGGCTGCGCGGCGGCTCGGCCGGATCAGGACAAACCCTGCTTATGTACGATCATCGAACGAACAAGGATGATTGTCGATCGATTGGGGCT
>NZ_JBFTPJ010000426.1:0-4832 GCF_056398445.1 Variovorax sp. 01T439_2 | reverse complement strand
GTCGTAGCCGGTCCACGGCTGGCTGGAGCGGCCGAAGCCGCGCCGGTCGAAGGCGATCGCGCGGTAGCCGCGTTCGGCGAAGAACAGCATCTGGGCGTCCCACATGTCGGCGCTCAGCGGCCAGCCGTGGCTGAAGAGGATGGGCTGGCCCGAGCCCCAGTCCTTGTAGTAGAGCTCGGTGCCGTCGCGCAGGGTGAGTGTGGTCATGGTTTTTCCAGTTTGATGAAAAGAAAGGGAGAAGAAGGAAATCAGAGAGACAGGAAGTGGTGCACCTCGGGCCTGCCGGGCCCGATGTGAAAGCGCACGGCTTCGTTCTGCAGGTCGGCGTCGGCATGCGACACGCGGTGGTGCTGGCGCAGGTGCTCGGCCCAGGACTCGACCAGGAACCACTCCATCACGCGCTCGGGGTCGCTGGTGTGCTCGGTCACGCCCCATGCGTAGGCGCCGTCGCGGCGGCGCTCGAGCGACAGCCGCTTCATCGCGTCCAGGAACGCCGGGCGGTCTTCCTTGCGGATGCGGTACTCGACCTGCACCATCACGGGACCGCGGTCGTGCGCGACAGGCTCGGCCACCAGTGGCTCGGGCCAGTGGTTCGAGGCCTGCAGGTCCGAATCGCCGGTGGGCAGGCGTGCACGGTGGAACAGCAGGGCCACGACCACCAGCCCGGCAGCGCCCGCCACCAGCGTGTACGGCACGCCGATCTCCTGCGCCACCAGGCCCCAGCCCAGGCTGCCGGCCGCCATTGCGCCGTTGAACACCGTGAGGTACACGGCCAGGCCGCGCCCGCGCACCCAGTTCGGCAGGATCGACTGCGCCACGCCATTGAGCGTGGTGAGCGCGATGATCCAGCCCAGGCCCAGCACCAGCAGCAACAACACTGCGAGCCACTGCGGCGGCGCGAACACCAGGCTGCCCATCACGCCGGCGGTCAGCAGCGAGGCCAGCAGCAGCATGCCGTCGGCATTGAAGCCCGCGCGCAGCCGCGGCATCACCAGCGCGCCGCCGATGGCGCCCGCACCCACGGCGCCCAGCAGGATGCCGTAGAAGCCGGCGCTGCCGCCCAGCATCTGTCGCGCCACCAGCGGCAGCAGCGCCCACACCGAACTGGCGAACAGGAAGAACACCGCCGCGCGCAGCAGCACGCGGTGCAGCTCGCGGCTGGCGCGCGTGTAGCGCAGGCCGGCGCGGAAGGCGCCCAGGAAGTTCTCCGACAGCCCGCTGTCGGCGGCCGCCGGACGCTTCCACCACAGCAGCGCCGCGATCACGAACACATAGCTGAGCACGTCGGCGCCATAGGTCAGGGCGGCGCCGAAGCTCGCGAGGATCAGGCCGCCCGCGGCCGGCCCGATGGAGCGCGCAATATTGATGCCCAGCGAGTTCAGCGCCACCGCGTTCTTGAGGTCGGCGCGCGGCACCAGCTCGGGCACGATCGACTGCCAGGTCGGCCCCATGAGCGCGGCGCCGATGCCGCCGACGAAGGTCAGCGCGATCAGGTACTCGACGGTGAGCGCGCCGGTGTGCGAGAGCACCAGCAGCGTGCCGCTCACGCCCGCCAGCACCAGCTGCACGAAGATCAGGAAACGCCGGCGGTCGAGGATGTCGGACAGCACCCCGGCTGGAATCGCGAGCAGGAAGATCGGCAGCGTGGCCGCGGTCTGGATCAGCGCCACCGCCGTGGGGCTGGCCGACAGGTCGGTCACGAGCCAGGAGCTCGCCACGTCGCGCATGAAGCTGCCGATGTTGCCGAGCACGGTGGCCGCCCACAGCACGGCAAAGACCGGCTGGCGCAGCGGTGCGAAGCTGCTGCTCGGCTTCGCGGCATCGGCGGCACCTGCGAGATCAGCCATTCGCTCGCTCCTTCAGGTCGTGCCAGGCCACCAGCACGAAGCCGCCGACCAGCCCCAGGTGCTCGAAGAAGGAATTGGCCGCCATGAAGCGCTCGGGCTGCGGCATCTCCCAGAAGCGCAGCGCGACGAAGGTCGCCATCAAGGTGAAGCCCGCGAGCGCCAGCGCGCCGAGCCAGCGATGAAAGCCCGTGAGGATGAACGCGGCCGCGCCGAGCTCCAGCACGATCACCGCGGCGGCCAGGGGCCCTGCGGGCGAGAGGCCGAAGTGGTTCATCTCGGCGATGGCCGCGTTGAAGTCCATGGCCTTGTTGAGCCCGCCCTGAAGATAGGCCGCGCACAGCAGCAGCAAGGCGAGCCAGCGCACGGCGGGTGAAATGGTCCAGCGCATCACACCGCCAAGCAGGCGCAGCCGAGCGCGCCCCAGAAGCTCTTGAGGTCGGCGATCGGCAGCTTGCTGCTCCAGGCCGTCGCATGCTGGTGGCCGTGCACGTTGCAGTCGTTGGCGCAGGCGCAGGACATGGCCGCGTGGCGCATGGCCTTCTGCAGCGGCGCGCCCTCGGCATCGCCCCAGCCGGCGTAGCCGCCGAAGCGGCGCACCGGCGACCAGTCGGGCATGGCCGGCGGCGGCGCGCCTTCGTCGTGCGCTGCGAACGGGCCGGCGCCATAGACCACCTTGCCGCCGACCATGGTCAGGAGCGCGGTGGTGTCGGCAATCTCCGATTCCGGGCAGGCGAAGAAGTCGCGGTCGGGCACCACGAGGTCGGCGAGCATGCCGGCTTCGATGCGGCCCTTCTTGCCGACCTCGTTGGAGAACCAGGTCACGTTCTCGGTCCACATGCGCAGCGCGGCCTCGCGGTCCAGGCAGTTGCGCTGCGGGTAGAGCTGCATGCCGCCCACCGTCTTGCCCGTGACCAGCCACGACAGCGACACCCACGGGTTGTACGAGGCGACGCGCGTCGCATCGGTGCCGGCCGACACCTTCACGCCCTTCTCGAGCATGCGCTTGACCGGCGGCGTGGCCTCGGCCGCGCCGGCGCCGTAGCGCTCGACGAAGTATTCGCCCTGGTAGGCCATGCGGTGCTGCACCGCGATGCCGCCGCCCAGCGCGGCGATGCGGTCGATCGATTTTTCCGAAATGGTTTCGCAATGGTCGAAGAACCAGTTCAGGCCGGCGAGCGGCGTGTCGCGGTTCACCTTCTCGAACACGTCGAGCGCGCGGTCGATGGTCTCGTCGTAGGTGGCATGCAGGCGCCACGGCCACTTGTTCTGCACCAGCACGCGCACCACCTCTTCGAGATCGCCCTCCATCTCGGGCGCCATGTCGGGGCGCGGCTGGCGGAAGTCCTCGAAGTCGGCGGCCGAGAACACCAGCATCTCGCCCGCGCCGTTGTGGCGGAAGTAGTCGTCGCCCTGCTTGTACTTCGAGGTGGCGGTCCAGTGGAGGAAGTCTTCCTTCTCCTGCTTGGGCTTCTGCGTGAACAGGTTGTAGGCCAGGCGGATGGTGAGCTGGCCGGCATCGGCCAGCTGCTGGATCACCTGGTAGTCCTCGGGAAAATTCTGGAAGCCGCCGCCCGCGTCGATGGCGCCGGTCACGCCCAGGCGGTTGAGCTCGCGCATGAAATGGCGCGTGGAATTGAGCTGGTATTCGAAGGGCAGCTTCGGGCCCTTGGCCAGGGTCGCATAGAGGATCGACGCATTGGGCTTGGCCAGCAGCAGGCCCGTGGGGTTGCCGGCCGCGTCGCGCACGATCTCGCCACCGGGCGGCGCGGGCGTGTCCTTGGTGTAGCCGACGGCGCGCAGCGCGGCGCCGTTGAGCAGCGCGCGGTCGTACAGGTGCAGCAGGAACACCGGCGTGTCGGGCGCCACGGCGTTGAGCTCCTCGATGGTCGGCAGGCGCTTTTCGGCGAACTGGTGCTCCGTGAAGCCGCCCACCACGCGCACCCACTGCGGCGCGGGCGTGATCGCGACCTGGCGCTTGAGCATGCCCATGGCATCGGCCAGGCTGCGCACGCCGTCCCAGCGCAGTTCGAGGTTGAAATTGAGGCCGCCGCGGATGATGTGCAGGTGGTTGTCGATGAGGCCCGGCAGCACGCGCCTGCCTTGCAGGTCGATCACGCGGGTGCCGCCGTCCGCGAGCGGCAGGATGTCCTGCGCGCGGCCCACGCGGGTGAAGCGGCCGTCCTTGATGGCCACGGCGTCGGCCACGGGGTTGGCGCGGTCCAGCGTGGTGAAGCGGCCGTTGTGCAGGATCAGGTGGGGGGCGGTGGTGCCTGCCATGTCGGGTGTCCTTGAGGGGTTGGATTGGGCCATTGCCGTACCGGCAAGAGCGGCGCCAAGCGTACCGAGGCAAAGGCGCCGGCGCTGTTCGTCGAATGAATCGCTCATGCCTTCCTTCCGGCCGCGGCGCCGGCCTCGCCCTTGGCGCACTGCGGCAGTTCGCCGAACACATGCGGCTTGACCTGGTGCTGCAGCCACGAGGTGGCGGCCGCCTCGGGCTTGATCACGCTCTTGATGAGCGGCGGGATCTGCTCGCCGAGCAGGATCCCGAGAAGCCCGACCAGGGCGATGACCGGCGGCGCCGGCGAACGCACCTGGAACAGTGCGTAGATCACGCCGACCAGCAGGCCGAGCGCGAGCGACAGGACATAGGGCTTCATCTTGGTCACCGCGGCGATCAGCCTTCGTGCGCGCCGAACATGGTCTTGGCGTAGGTTACGCCCAGGCCGTAGGCGCCGCCGAACTTCTTTGCGATGCCGGTGGTCATTTCATAGGTGTCCGTGCGGGCCCAGTCGCGCTGCAGCTCGAGCAGGTATTGCAGCGAGGTCATCGGCTGCGCGCCGGCCTGCACCATGCGGTCCATCGCGCGGTTGTGCGCCTCGGCCGAGACGTCGCCGCAGGCGTCGGYGATCACGAACACCTCGAAGCCCTGGTCGATGGCCGACAGCGCCGGCCCGACGATGCACACGCCGGTCCACAGGCCCGAGA